>DJCX01000125.1 GCA_002430755.1 Flavobacteriales bacterium UBA5939
TGAACTGCGTTTACGAAGATATCACGTGGCTCTTCGTTCATGCTCGCTGCTACACCGTAAGGTCTAGAGGTAATGAATGCGCCGGCACCGGTATTGGCTAAATGCTCAGCTACCGCAGAACGATCAGCTTTAGCAACATCGAGCGCACCGTGGTTTGCGTAGGCAACTTCACTGTCCGCTAAAACAACAACTGCCAAAATCTTACGCTTGGCACCGCGCTTAACTTCTGCTACCTCTCCGGAAACTGGTGAACAAATTTTAACTTCGGGACGATCCTTGTCAAAGAATAACGTGTCGCCCGCTTTTACTTGAGCCCCGGCTTTCACCGCCAATTTCGGCGTGATTCCAGGGAAATCTAAGGGACTTACGGCATAAGTTGAGGCGCTAACTGCACCCAAATCTGTCAGTGCTGCTGCACCGACCAGCTTAAGATCGTAACCCTTGCGAATCTTAAAGGATTGAGACATCGTACGTTTCAGTATGATTTTAGGCTGCAAAAATATAATACAGCATTGGGATTCCCTATCCTTTTGGCTACTAATTGTACCTTAGTGGGCAAGTTTATTTAACAATTATGCTAACAAGGTATATGACATTGGTCACACTGATGATTTTCAGTTCGATCAACGCCCAAGTATTGAACGACACAGTGGTTTATGATTATCTAAAAAGTGTCCAAATATCACCTGAAGGAGAACCCCTTGACTTTCCTGCATATGAATTGGGAGCCCGCAAGGGACTTGAGCTGAGCTTTGACGACCTCGCATACGAATGGAACAACTACAGCTACCGCATCTTTCACTGTACCAAGAACTGGGAAAAGAGCGACCTGCTAGTTAATCAATACCTCATTGGCTTCGAAGGAAACTACATGAATAACTTCGCGATTAGCGTTGGAACGTTTGTTCCATATACCCATTACTCCATTAAATTTCCTAATGCAGAAACAAAGCCCCGCGTTAGTGGTAATTATGTCATCGAAATTTTCCAAAACGACGATCCTGAAGACCTAATCATACGCCGCCGATTCATTGTTTACGAAAGCTTGGTTATTCCAGGAGTCACCGTAAGCCGCGCAGTAGATATGGAAGAATTCTCCACCCAGCAACAAGTAAGTGCCACGGTAAGCCTTGCTGGCTATCCTGTTCAAGATTATTTCATGGACCTTGATTTGAGCATATTACAGAACAGGAGGTGGAACAACGCCAAGAACAACCTCAAACCCACCTTTATTAATGACGGATTGCTCACCTATAATTTCATGGGCAGCGAATCCTTTGACGGCGGTACGGAATTCCACACTTTTGATACGAAGCGATTGAATCAGGTCGGACTTGGAGTTAAAACCTCCCGGCTAGATACGTGCTGGGAAGTATACCTCTATGAAAAAAAGAACCGCTCTATTGCCGTGTACAGCTTCCAAAACGACATCAATGGAAGACGATTTTTTAATCGGGCAGATGTCGGTAATCCAGACCTCGCGGGCGATTATTGCTGGGTCGATTTTTACTTTGAGAGTCCCGAATTGGACGAGCCTGTTTATGTGTATGGGCAACTTAGTGATTGGGAACTCTTGCCGGAGTTTAGAATGGATTACAATCGAGAGCGTGGCGCCTACAGTAAAAAAATCTTGCTGAAACAAGGGTATTACAATTACGTCTTTGCACATCCTGGGGAAAACGGAGGCATTAGCACAGCTCTGACTGAAGGCACACATTGGCAAACGCGAAACGATTACACATTAATTATGTACAACCGTAGTATGGGTTTGCGATATGACCGTATTATTGGGTACTACAAACCTTCACAAGCATTATAACATGAGGAAGCTCGCATCTATTTTTGCTATTCTATTGAGTATCAATTCCTTTGGCTGGGGTCTAACTGGCCATCGAGTAGTTGGTCATATTGCCATGGACCACTTAAACCCCGAAGTAAAAGCGCATATTCTTGACGTTTTAGAAGGCGAAGATCTCGCTATGGTGGCCAATTGGATGGACTTTATCAAAAGTGAGCGTTCGTATGACAGCCTCAAGCCGTACCACTATTGCACCATTCTACATCTTGATTCAATGGACACCCACAAGCATCCCGCGGAAGGTGATATTTGGATGGCTATCGATAAGTTTTTAATGGAAATTGAAACCCAGCAGTACAGCGTAGATGAAGGATTTGCGCTCCGTACCATCGCTCACTTGATTGGAGATGTGCATCAGCCCTTACATTGTGGACGCGGCACAGATATGGGCGGAAATATGGTACAGGTGAAGTGGTTTTACCGCAAATCCAACCTTCACCGCGTTTGGGACAGTGAAATGATCGACTATTGGAAGATGAGCTACACGGAATACTCAGACTGGGCCATGGCAAAGGTGCAACAAGACCAGGTCGTGAAATGGCAAAATGCTACTCTGGAAGATTGGATTCGTGAAAGCGTTGTAGCCCGCGATCAGTGCTACGATACCATGGGTGATCCTGAGCGAATGGGGTACCGTTACATCTATGACAATACGGAGTTGCTCAACCAGCGTCTGACACAAGCTGGTGTTCGCTTGGCAGCAGCATTGAACAAAGCGTACGCCGCGCGTTAGACTACTGTTAACCCTCGTTGGCTACGATTTCTAGCAGATTTACAATTACATCTGTCGCACTTTCCATATCCTGTAGGGAAACAAATTCGTACGGGCTGTGGAATGCATGCTCACCTGCAAAGATGTTTGGACACGGAAGGCCCATGAAACTCAATTTCGAACCGTC
>DJCX01000059.1:0-1816 GCA_002430755.1 Flavobacteriales bacterium UBA5939
ATGAACAAGGTGGATATAGAATCTTACGGTCCTTTACTACGATTATGAGAATAGTTAGTGGAAAATGGCGCGGAAAGCGCATCACTGCTCCAAAGAACCTTCCGACGCGTCCTACAACCGACTTTGGGAAAGAGAGCCTATTTAATATCCTCAATAACCGATACTACTTCGAGGATTTACGAGTACTTGACTTGTTTTCTGGAACAGGGAATATTTCTTATGAATTTGCATCTCGAGGAACCGAGGAAATAGTGGCTGTTGATATGCACCGTGACTGCGTTCGATTCATTTCTAAAACAAACGAAGAATTAGGCGCCTCTATACAGACGGTTCAATCAGACGCTTTGCAGTGGGTGCGTAGGAATGCTACGCAATACGACATCGTATTTGCAGATCCACCCTATGAATGGGAGCACTATGAAGATTTAGCAAAGGGCATTATTGACCACAAGCTATTGGCTGAAGGGGGTGAAGCAATCATTGAGCATAGCGATCAAACCGATTTAAGTCACCTCCCGGGATTTACCGAGCACCGTAGATACGGTCACGTGAATTTCAGTTTCTTCTCGAATCCCGACGAAATAGAAGAGGACTAAATCAGGAACTCCACGAGCTTGGCAATAGCGCGACCGCGGTGGCTCATGCTGTTCTTCTTAGCATTGTCCATTTCAGCGAAACTTTGTGTGTAGCCCTCGGGGATAAAAATGGGATCGTACCCGAAACCCTGATGACCGGATTTTTCTCTCGCGATTTTACCGCGCACGATACCTTCAAATACGTGTTCTTTGCCGTCTATAATGAGTGCAACGGCAGTACGGAATTGAGCCGAGCGGTTTTCTTTTCCCTCAAGTTCGCTAAGCACTTTTTCCATATTCTGTTCAGGATCTTTGGAAGATCCCGCATAACGGGCACTGTAAACGCCCGGGGCACCATTCAAAGCGTCAATTTCTAATCCAGTATCGTCCGAAAAACAGGCCAGCCCGTATTTGTTCCAAACGGTCCGTGCTTTTACCAAAGCATTGCCTTGCAGCGTTGGTTCGTTTTCAGGAATGTCTTCGAGGTCATCGAGTTCACTCAGACCAATAACTTCGTATTTGTGTCCAATTAATTCCTTAACCTCTCGTAACTTACCCGCATTGTGGGTTGCAAAAACCAATTTCATACGCACTCAATGAGCAACAAAAATACATCCTTAATGCGCCTAGTAGGGCCAATCTCGGCTTTTATTATTGCCTTCTTTGGGGGTTTTGAATCACACTTTGTGTTATTGGGAATCACTGCTTGGATGCTTATTTGGTGGATATCTGAGACTGTACATCTTGCTGTCACCGCGCTTTTGCCATTACTTCTCTTCCCGCTTTTTGGACTGATGGAAGCAAAGAGTATGTCGTCGTACTATGCCCATCCGCTGGTGTACCTGTTTTTTGGTGGTTTTATCATCGCAAGAGCTCTTGAAGAAACTAACCTGCATTACCGTATAGCGCTTTGGATTTTACGCCGGACAGGCACGGGTAGTCGTGGCCTTCTTGCCGGCTTTATGCTCAGTACTGCCTTTATGTCCATGTGGATCAGTAACACGGCAACCTCTATTATGATGCTCCCTATTGCTACGAGTGTCTTAGCGGTTCTTCCTAAAATGTCTGCTGAAAAAATGGAACGCCCCTTGCTCTTAAGCATAGCCTGGGCGGCCAACATTGGTGGAATGGCAACAATTATCGGCACACCGCCTAACATGATTTTTGCGGGATTCTTAAGTGAACATTTAGACCGTCAGATAGGATTTGTAGAATGGCTGCCGATAGGGCTTTCTGCTTCT
>DJCX01000059.1:2056-6744 GCA_002430755.1 Flavobacteriales bacterium UBA5939
TCCATGAACAAGGCGCAGAGAAAAGTGGCCATCATATTCACTTCGACAGCCTTGCTGTGGATCATGCGGCCTTATTTAGGTGACTTGAGTGCACATATTCATTGGTCGGACACAGGGATTTCACTACTTGCAGCGGTATTGCTATTCAGTCTCACAGGGGAATCGGGTAAAAACCTTCTGGATTGGGAAAGCACGTCTAAGCTTCCTTGGGGCATCTTGATTCTTTTTGGAGGCGGACTGGCCTTGGCCGGTACCTTGCAACAGAGCTATTGGTTTGAGGCTTTGGAAGTAGGGATGAAGTCCTTCGAAAACGTACCCATCCTGTTTTGGGTAATCATCATGGCACTTCTAGGAGTTTTTGCTACTGAATTACTGAGTAATATGGCATTGGTAAGTGCGTTGATGCCGCTTGTACTGAGCCTATCGCTGACGTTTGGTTGGTCGATGGAAATCTTGAGTATGCCCTTAGTATTGGGAGCGAGTTGTGCATTTATGCTTCCAATGGCCACACCGCCAAATGCGATCGTTTTTTCTACGGGTAAATTAACAGTAAGCTATATGATGGTGAGAGGCATCATTCTCAATCTTATTGCCGTTGCGATTCTCGTCGCCCTAGGCATGGTGCTCGTTACAATGGGCTAACGACTTGCTCTGGGGATTCGAGCACCTTTTTTGGAAGGTTTTTTAGAATGACTTTTTCGAGCGCTTGTATCCACTCGAGTTTGAGCTGAGTACGCGAATGTATCAGGCTCACCTGTCTAGTAGGTGTCGGCTCTGCAATGGGCTTGATGGAGCCTTTGTAGCGGTCGTTAAGGTCGATACCTGTTAGATATGGCAATAGTGTCATGCCCATGCCTTTGTCGGCCAATTTAACTAAGGTGTCGAAGTGTCCACTTTCCATGTGAATGCCGTCGCCATTGAGGTTTTTAGGGTTGCACAACGAGAGCACGCTGTTTCTAAAGCAATGCCCTTCGTTTAATAAGAGCAATTCATCTGGGTTAATTTCCGAGGCCAATAAGAACCTATCCTTGGAAAACTTGTGGTAGCTCGGTACGAAAGCAACAAAAGGCTCGTGGTACAGTGGCTTCTCCACAATACCGCGTTCCTCTAAAGGCGTGGCTGCAATACCAACATCTATATGGTCCTTACGCAAGGCCTCAATCATGTCGGCTGTTTTCATTTCCTCAACGAACAACTTGATTTTAGGAAAGGCTTGGTTGAACTCCACTAAGAATCGAGGCAATAAACTAGGAGCTATAGTAGGTATAACTGCCAAACGAAGGTCGCCCTCGAAGGTGCCTTTAATTTGCTTGGACATGTGCTCAAGTACCGCAGCTTCTTGCAAGACTTTCCTGGCTTGCTCCAAAATTTTTTCACCCAATGGAGTGGGGACAATTGGTTGCTTTGAGCGATCGAAAATTAAGATATCGAGCTCTTCTTCGAGCTTCTGAATCTGCATACTCAAAGTCGGCTGGGTAACAAAACAAGCCTCCGCAGCGCGCGCGAAATGGCGGTGGTTGTCTACAGCTACGATGTAACGGAATTGAGTAATAGTCATATCTTATGGGGGCTAGGACTTTAATAGATAACAAAAATTGAATGGAAAGTTCATGGCCTTTCCACGTTTCGGTACTTTTATTCAGTGAACACAGATCAACTCCTTTCTAAGCTGGCCCATAAAGGCGAAGCCCCTTCGTTTCAAAATCCAATGATGCCCTGGTTTCGTAAGATGGTACACACCTCACAAAAAACGAAAGACCAAGCCAAAAAGGCGGCTGTACTGGCGCACCTTTTTGAAGGGGCGGATGGTCTTGAGTTGCTCTTTATGAAGCGTCCGCCATACGACGGCACACACGGCGGGCAGATTAGTTTTCCTGGCGGTAGAAAAGAGTTGAGCGACTCGAGCTACGAGCAGACCGCCTTACGTGAAACAGCGGAGGAGGTGGGAATTCCTAAAAAAAGCGTGACAGTGATTCGCAAACTAGATCCCTTGTACATACCTCCGTCAAACTTTGTGGTTCATCCATTCATCGGGTATTCTAAAGAGCTTCCAGAATTGGTCCTTGACCCCAATGAAGTGGCCTATACTTTTTCAATACCATTACAGGTATTGACATCAGGCGAACTCATTGGAAAGGCTACTGTTCCTACAAAATACGGCAAGGTGAAAGTCCCGGCATATCTGTGGGGTGATGAAGTCATTTGGGGTGCAACAGCAATCATCACGGCAAGAATAGTGGGGCTTTTGTCCTAAGGAGTATATTTGCCGAACTACTGAAATTAGTGCACGTGTTAAACCCTTTTAAAAAAGACAGCTTCGGATATAACCTGTTCATCAAAAGAACGGTCATTTTCGTTTTTGGATTAATCACATGGTACCGATTCTTTCGTTTAAACTCTGTGCAGATTGTAGGTGGTGACAAACTTAAGGACCTACCCGAGCGTGGCGTTTTGTTTGTGTCCAACCACCAAACCTATTTCGCTGATGTAAGTGCGATGTACCAGGTCTTTAACGCAGCGGAAAACAAGGTATACAACAGGGTGCCGTTTGTAACTTTGTTTCGTCCCAAGCTTAATGTCTTCTTTGTGGCTGCTGCAGAGACGATGAAGAAGGGATTATTGCCCAAACTGATGCAATATGCGGGAAGTGTTAGTATCAAGCGTACTTGGCGTGAGGCGGGTAAAACCATCAATAGAGGTGTAGATCCAAAAGATATTGCCAACATTAAAAAAGCCATGGAAACAGGCTGGACTATTACCTTCCCACAAGGCACGACACGCCCATTTGTAAAGGGAAGACGAGGTACAGTTCATTTGATTCGAGAGTTAAATCCTGTGGTAGTTCCCGTAGTCATTAACGGCTTTCGTCGAGCCTTCGATAAAACGGGTATGTTTGTGAAGAGTACAGGTAACCTTTTAACCATTACCTTTAAGGAGCCTTTGGAACTTGATTTTTCCAAAGAGAATGATGATTTGTTAGACCAAATTATGGTGGCCATTGAACAGGCGCCAGAGTTTTTGAAAATAAAGGAAGAATGAAAAGATTCATTGTAGCATTATTAACCATTGGTGCATTCGCTTCGTGTGAACGTGAGATTACAGTCGTTGATCCAGCTGCCTTGGACGACCGCAACATATACATCCGTGCCTACAAGTATTTTGACGGTGATATTGCAGATACAAGCACTGTATATCAAATCAACGGCGACCTCATAAAATTGAGTCATGTTTACATTACGCTCAGCGGTGCAGAGTTTGTAAGTGTTGATGAAAAGGATACTACACGCACAGAGAACGACTTAACAGCGATTGATCTGCTTACCACTTCAGAAGTCAAGCTCGCTCAGTTGCCGCGCGGTTCGTACAATGGCCGTTTGAATTACCACATTGGTTTGGACAGTACTCGAGCCTATGCCGCCCCGGAGACGCTTGAAGAAACGAACCCGTTGGTCAAGGGACATTTGTGGAATGGACCGGCTACAGGTCACAGCTTCTTCCAATTGGAAGGTAGAGTTTTTGATCCGAACGATTCTTTGTTTACCACACCTACAAGCACCTTTACTTGGAGAATAGCTACTGAGGATATGGTGATTGAGCGCAGTGAAAAGCGCAATTTCAATGTCGCGGCTAATAAGGACGTTTTCTTCGTTATTGACTTAGATATTGAAAAGCTATTCTTAGGCCTACAGCCGTCTTCAACACCGGAAATCTATTCTGATCCAGGGGATGCTGCGGACTACAATAAAGCCCAGATTCTTAGCGATAATCTAAAGAGCGAGTTTGTATTCAAACTTTAGCGCAAGGATGAAAAGGCTTCCTTTCTATGGACTGTTATCTCTCCTCATCCTTGCCGGATGTAGACCTGGAGATAAACAGGTAACTGTTGAATTTCAGTGGATTCAAAACGGTACGCCATATACTCAGAGCGCGCCTTTCTTCAAAGGAGATACGGCAATTGCAATTGATCTTTTCCACTTCTATATCAGCGATCTTAGAGCAGGCGATCAGCTCCTGAGTGATGTACTGTTCGTGGACCCTAGCGATAGTACTTTCAGCACTTATACATTGGACCTGCAGCGAAGAGCAGATCAAATTAGTTTTGGCTTAGGTGTCCCGTCGGACATGAATGCCATGGACCCAACTTCCTTCGAAACCACACATCCTTTGAGCAGTGCCTTTGCCATGTATTGGACGTGGGCTTCGAAATACAGGTTCCTTAAAGCCGAAGGACGATTCAACGCGGGCGGCGACTTGAGCAATGCTACGACCAATGGCGGTATCATTTGGCATACTGGAACCGATCCGCTGTACAGAACACGAACCTTTGATGTAACTGTACGCCCTGGTGACCGATTAGTGGTTAAAATGGATCTTGACCTTCTATTGGGTAATGTGAGCCTTGCTAACGACGGATTCACTCACACCACCGTTGATACCTATGCCACTGCAGAGAAGGTGAGCAACCAAGCTATCGCCGCGATTGAAGTAGTGGTGGAATAAGGGGATTACCTAAACAAGAAACTGATCTTTACGCCACCTAAGAGCGCAGGGGCTACATTGGTGCTTTCATTCAAATTGTACTGTCCGACGAATAAACCTGAAGTAGGATCAAATATCTGCTCGTAATCTGTGGTTGATCTGTTTTTTTGTCGAATGCCTGCGCCGATGTACCAATCGAGAATCATTTT
>DJCX01000059.1:6999-7826 GCA_002430755.1 Flavobacteriales bacterium UBA5939
CGATGGACGGCTTTGATATCCCATAGTGAAACCTACATCTGACCAACGGAAAAATTCACTCACCGTTGTATCCATACCGAAATCATCGAGTGTGGTAAAGTCTTGGGCGTAGTTGCGCACGTTGAGGTTGAATGCCACGTAGTACCCATCTTGGAATGCATTTCCTTCTGGAAAGAACTTGGTGTTGAAAAGCACTGAGTAGCTGACTTTACTCACTGTTTCTCCATCTCCGCGTTCGCTGTATCCACGAATGAGGTCCTCGGTCAGATTGTAGGTGGTTAAACCCATACCCGCTTCAATAGTGATATAATCACTGACTTTATGTTCGTAAGAAAGAGGGATTTCCCCTGCAATGAGTGAAGCCGGGCTAATCTTTAATGCGTGATTGTAGCGGCTGTAATACATGCCGCCAAGATTTGCACTCGAACTCGATGGGCTGATCTGTACCGAAGAATTCCCATAGGTCGTTGTACTGAGATCGCGTTTTCGAACAATCACAGCTTGTGCATTTGCTTCAACACTCAGGAGGCCTAGGAAAATTAATGAATACAGAAATCTCTTCATACTGCGTTAGTTTATCATTAGGGTGCTGTATCTTACCATCAATGTACAAAAACTTTACCGTTTTATATGACCACTTTTCTTAAGCGCTCCATCACACTGATTGCTTGTTGTTTAGTAGTAACAACAGGGTTTGCACAGGGTTCATACCCCTTATTGGAATGGAGTCCAGAATACAATGCTAGAAGTGCAAAATTCGATCGGATCTTGCAATCTAGCGAACAAGGTTTCTTTACCTACCGACCTGCAGCGGCGTCGATCATTTC
>DJCX01000017.1:0-1499 GCA_002430755.1 Flavobacteriales bacterium UBA5939
ATTAAATCGCCTCCAGGAACATGTACAGAAATGAAATCACTTTCACTTAGAACTCGATCAAAACCTACGTTTTCGCAAGTAAACTTCGCCGACTGACCGTCGAAAAAAGACAACTCAA
Organism: Flavobacteriales bacterium UBA5939; assembly: GCA_002430755.1. Lineage (GTDB taxonomy): Bacteria > Bacteroidota > Bacteroidia > Flavobacteriales > Schleiferiaceae > UBA10364. The sequence goes on from DJCX01000017.1 coordinate 119, forward strand.
CATCTACGTTGTCCTCATGGATGTCCGAGAATACAACTTTCATCCCAGCTCCAATAGCAAGCTTGGCAAGCGCTTGACCAATACGACCAAACCCTACAATACCTAGCGTGCGACCACGAAGCTCAACGCCCTTGGCATAGCTCTTTTTTAAAGCACCAAATTTCGAATCTCCTTCAAGCGGCATCTGACGGTTTGAATCGTGCATAAAGCGCACCAAAGATCTCATATGCCCCATCACCAACTCTGCTACTGAATCTGAAGAAGCAGCTGGAGTGTTGAATACTTTGAGGCCCTTTTCACGTGCATACGCTACATCGATATTGTCCATACCAACACCACCGCGGCCAATACCTTTCAAGGAAGGACATGCATCAATCATATCCTTTCTGACTGTGGTAGCTGAGCGCACGAGAATAACATCGATTTGCTCCTCGTTGATATAATCAATCAGTTGATTTTGGGCAACTTTTGTTGTTGATAGCTCGTGGCCCGAGGCCTGAATAGCTGCAGCTCCTGAAGCTGAGATTCCGTCGTTAGCTAATACTTTCATTTAGAATTTATTTTCAAGTTCTTTCATACAATCTACAAGTGCAGCAACACTATCAAGATCCATGGCATTGTACATGGAAGCTCTATATCCCCCAACTGAACGGTGACCATTCACGCCAGAAATGTTCTTCTCTGCGATCATCGCATCAAAAGCCTCCTTATGTGACGCCTCGTCGTTCAACAAGAAACATGCATTCATTGTAGAACGATCTTCTACAGCTGCAGTTCCCACAAACAATGGGTTGCGGTCTATTTCGTTATAAAGCAATGCTGCTTTTTCTTCATTGCGCTGTTGAGCGGCTTCTACCCCACCATTGGCTTTCAACCAACGCAATGTCAACATGCTTACATACACAGAGAACACTGGGGGTGTATTGAACATACTCCCTTTGGAGATATGCGTGTTGTAGTCCAACATCGTCGGAATATAGCGTCCCGATTTACCCAATGCGTCTTTCTTCACAATAACCAGAGTCGCTCCTGCAGGTCCCAAGTTCTTCTGAGCGCCAGCATAGATCAAATCAAATTTACTCACATCTATAGGACGTGAGAATATATCTGAACTCATATCACAAATCAACGGTGCCTCAGTTTGAGGAAACTCTTTGATCTGCGTACCGTAAATAGTGTTGTTCGATGTACAGTGGAAGTAATCGGCGTTATCATCAATCGCGTACCCTTTAGGAATATAATTGTAGTTGGCTTCCTTAGAAGAGGCCACTACTTCCGCGTTCCCTAGCCCGGCTGCTTCTTTATACGCCTTTGAAGACCAAGCACCCGTATCTAAATATTGTCCAGTACCGTTTTCGCTCAAAAAGTTGAAAGCGAGCAT
>DJCX01000017.1:1823-2713 GCA_002430755.1 Flavobacteriales bacterium UBA5939
CGGTGCGAAATTTCAATAACCGACAATCCTAGATTGTCAAAATTTATCAAAGATTCAGAGGCCTCTTTGAATACTTCTTGCGGCAGAATACACGGTCCAGCAGAGAAATTATGGGTTTTCATTTTTGCATTTATTAAATGAGCTACAAAACTAAAATGTTCTATAACCAATAAGGTTAAAGCAGAAGAAAAGTTTCGGTTAATATCCACGAGCTTTCCACAAATTCTGCTCCGTTGGTATAGCAGGCACAAATAACCGTCAATTCTGCCACGTAGTGTGTAACTTTGGTCCTCATTTTTGAATTAAACAACCACAAATATGTCTAACGGAATTTTCAACGTACCGGTTGCATCTAACGAACCTATCTACGATTATGCACCAGGTACTCCAGAAAGAGAAGCACTCCTAGCTTCATACAAAGAGCAATATGCAGCCACTGTAGATGTACCTATGTACATCGGAGGTGAAGAAGTTCGCACGGGTCAATTGGGTAAACTAACCCCTCCGCACGAGCACGGCCATGTTCTAGGACATTACCACATTGGTGATGAAAGCCACGTAAAGGCTGCTGTAGATAGTGCTCTTGCAGCGCGCAAACAATGGGGTGCCATGCCTTGGGAGCACAGAGCCGCAATCTTTCTTAAAGCTGCTGAGCTGATCAGCACGAAATACCGTTACAAAATCAATGCTGCAACGATGCTTGCGCAGGGTAAAAACTGCTTCCAAGCAGAGATTGATGCAGTATGTGAGTTTGCCGATTTCTTGCGCTTCAACGTGGAATACATGACGCAGATCTACAGCGACCAGCCTGAGAGCGCTCCTGGCATTTGGAATCGTTTAGAATACCGCCCTCTTGAAGGCTTTGTATTCGCTGTAACTCCGTTCAACTT
>DJCX01000049.1:0-5010 GCA_002430755.1 Flavobacteriales bacterium UBA5939
AAAGATGCCCTCGGTAGAAGCTGGCAGCTCGGAACTATTCAGGTAGATTACAACCTGCCAGAGCGTTTCGAACTAGAGTATAAAGGTTCAGACAACGAAAGCCACCGTCCAGTGATGATTCACCGTGCGCCGTTCGGTTCTATGGAACGTTTCGTAGCAGTACTTCTAGAGCACTGTGGCGGAAACTTCCCGTTGTGGTTAACCCCAGAACAAGTGAAGATTTTACCGGTTAGTGACAAATACAATGACTACGCTCAGGAAATAGCACAATTCCTAGAAATTTCCGATATTCGCGCCCTCGTAGATGATCGTAACGAGAAGATTGGCAGGAAGATACGTGACGCAGAAGTGACTAAAATTCCTTACATGTTGATCGTCGGCGAGAAAGAAGCCACTAGCGGGGAACTAAGTGTACGTCGCCACGGCCAAGGAGATTTGGGAACAATGACCCGTGAACAATTTGTAAAAAGCATTGAGGAAGAGATTTCTCAACTTATTGATTAATAGAAGTTTAACTAAAACAACCGAACACTGAGAAGAGGTAAAAGAAAGCAGCCAAAAGAGAAACTGGCCGCAAATCACAGAACTAACGAACGTATCCGCGTTCCTAAAATTCGCTTGGTAGGTGATAATGTAGAGCCAGGCATCTACGATACTCGTCAAGCGAAGCGCATGGCAGAAGACATGGATTTAGATTTGGTGGAAATTTCGCCAAAGGCTGACCCACCGGTGTGTAAAATCATCGATTACAGCAAATTCATGTACGATCAGCGCAAAAAGCAGAAGGAACTTGCTGCTAAAGCTGTGAAGGTGGTTATCAAAGAAATTCGTTTTGGACCGAACACCTCAGATCATGATTACGAATTCAAGAAGAAACACGCTATTGAATTCTTGCAGAGCGGAGCGAAAGTGAAGGCATTTGTCTTCTTCCGTGGACGTTCGATTGTTTTTAAAGACAAAGGAGAAATCTTGTTGTTGCGTCTTGCTCAAGACTTGGAAGAATACGGAAAAGTAGAGCACATGCCATCGATGGACGGTAAGAAGATGAACATCACCATTGCTCCTAAGAAATAGAAGTTACTCCAAATAAATACAGTTGAATCATGCCAAAGATGAAAACTAAATCCAGTGCAAAGAAGCGTTTTAAGCTGACAGGCTCTGGTAAGATCAAAAGAAAGCACGCTTTCAAGTCACACATCTTGACCAAGAAAGCAACTGATCAGAAGCGTCGTTTGACAAAATCTGGTTTGGTTTCTGATTCTGATGCGAAAAACATCAAGAATCAATTGGGAATGAAGTAATTCCCAGAGTTAATTAATTAACCCTGTGCCAGGTAGCTAAACCTTCTTGAAATAGTAGAAGTACCTCTCACAAAAAAATTAAAATTTATGCCACGTTCAGTAAATGCTGTTGCTTCAAGAGAGCGCAGAAAAAAATTGATGAAGCACGCCAAAGGTTACTTTGGTCGTCGCAAAAACGTTTGGACGGTAGCAAAGAATGCTGTTGAGAAAGGTCTTCAGTACGCTTACCGCGACCGTAAAAACAAAAAACGCACGTTCCGCGCATTGTGGATTCAGCGTATTAACGCTGGTGCACGTATGCACGGTATGTCTTACTCACAATTCATGGGTAAGGTGAAAAAAGCGAACATTGAATTGAACCGTAAGGTTTTGGCAGATTTAGCCATGAACCACCCTGAAGCGTTCAAAGCGATCGTTGATAAGGTGAAGTAATAATCTTTTGGAGTACTTTTTAAACGCCTCGTTCCTTTGGAGCGGGGCGTTTTTCATTACCCTACTTTGAAATAAGACGGTGTCCCTCGTAATTGTAGATGCGCATCTCCCCTTTTGGCAAAGGAATAGTCTCGATAACCTCAGTGTACAATTCCGGTAACTCGTGTGCATAACACCACTTGTGATTGCCATTATCACGCCATTTTCCAGGCAGCTCAACCTCTTTTGGAACCACATTAATGTAATCAAACAGACCTGCAATCTCGTGATGAACGGGTTCGGCAATGATTTCATTGGGTCTCCCCTGTTGTACCAGCTTCCCACCACGAATCACCCAAAGGGTATCTGCAACAAAGAGGGCATCGGCTGGGTCGTGTAGCACCAAAAGTGCGGCACAGCCTTCTCTTTTAATCATGGCCTTGAAATCCATTAGAATGAGTGACTTCGTTCTCAAGTCCAGCTGTGCCAAACTCTCGTCCATCAATAGTACCGGTGGGCTTCCTGCCATCGCCTTGGCAATGCTGACACGCTGACGCTGACCGCCACTGAGCGTTCGCACCTTTTGACCGCTGTAAGCTTGCAAGTGCATTGCTGCCTTGAGCTCTTCTACACGTGCTTCTTTGTCCTCAGGATCCATTCTTAGTATATGATGACCGATATTGTCTTCAAGACTGAGCATGCTCTGTAAATCGTCGAGCTGTGGTACCCAACCCGCCTTCGTCTCATCAAGCACCAAGCGCTTCTTGCGCGTTTCTACTTCTTTTCCGGCAATGATGACCTTACCAGCTCCTGGATCTAGCTCACCACGCAAAAGACGCATCAACGTGCTCTTACCAGCACCAGAGGGACCAACGATCACTACAATCTCCCCGGGAGCAATGGTAGCGTTGCCAAAATCAAATTTTAGCTCGTCGTATGCGAAGCGCAGTTCTCGGAATTCTAAGAGTGGTTGTGCCATATGGGGAAGTAACAAAAAAACCGCCCCATAGTTGGGGCGGTTTGAAACTATTTAAAGCCTTTTCTTACAAATGAATTACCTCATCGTAAGCTGCTGCTGTCGCTTCCATGAACGCCTCACTGAGGGTTGGGTGCGGGTGAACAGCCTTTAGGATTTCGTGACCAGTTGTCTCCAGCTTGCGCGCTAGTACTGCCTCAGCAATCATTTCTGTAACATTTGATCCAATCATATGTGCGCCAAGTAGCTCACCGTACTTCGCATCAAAGATTACCTTGATAAAACCGTCCTTGTGGCCTGAAGCAGATGCCTTACCTGAGGCAGAGAACGGGAACTTACCGACTTTCAGATCGTAACCCGCTTCTTTTGCTGCCTTCTCAGTCATACCTACTGAAGCTACCTCAGGGAAACAGTACGTACATCCTGGGATGTTGCCGTAATCAAGTGGCTCGACGTTGTGACCTGCTATTTTCTCTACACAAAGAATACCTTCCGCAGAGGCAACGTGTGCCAATGCTGGACCTTTTACGATATCACCGATAGCGTAGTATCCTGGAACCGTAGTTTGGTAGTAGTCATTTACCATCACGCGACCGCGATCTGTTGCAATACCTACGTCTTCAAGACCAATACCTTCTACGTTTGGTGCAATACCTACAGCAGAAAGAACGATGTCTGCATCAAGCACCTCTTCGCCTTTTTTCGTTTTCACAGTGACCTTACAACCGTCGCCTGAAGTATCTACTCCTGTAACCTCTGAGCTCGTCATTACTTTAATGCCGCTCTTCTTGAAGGTGCGCTCGAGTTGCTTGCTTACTTCTTCGTCTTCCAATGGTACGATGTTCGGCAAGTACTCTACAACAGTTACATCAGTACCCATGCTGTTGTAGAAATAGGCGAATTCAATACCGATGGCACCTGAACCTACAACTACCAATTTCTCTGGCTGCTTGTCCAAGGTCATCGCTTGGCGATAACCTATGATCTTCTTGCCGTCTTGCGGCAAAGAAGGAAGCTCGCGCGAACGAGCACCGGTAGCAATAATGATGTGGTTCGCAGAATAAACAGTCTCTTTACCGTCCTCAGCAGTTACTGCCACTTTCTTTCCTGGCTGAACTTTACCGAATCCGTCGATAACTGTGATTTTATTTTTCTTCATCAAGAACTGGACACCACCGCTCATACCGTTAGCCACCTGACGTGAACGGTTTACTACAGCATTGAAATCCTTGTCGTACTCGCTCACCTTGATACCAAAGTCTTCTGCGTGCTTTACGTATTCAAATACTTGAGCACTCTTCAAAAGAGCTTTAGTAGGGATACAACCCCAGTTAAGACAAACGCCTCCTAGATTTTCTTTTTCTACTACAGCGGTTTTCAATCCCAACTGCGATGCGCGAATTGCGGTTACATAACCACCCGGGCCTGAACCCACTACAATTACGTCAAAATCCATTTCTGATGTGTTTAAAATGAGCGTGCAATTTAATACCCAATTCCTTAACTCTTACGGACTGCAATGCAGGATATCTCCACATTCACATTTTTAGGTAAAGTTTTTACCGCGACCGTCTCTCTGGCAGGATATGGAGGACTAAAATGACGCGCATAAATTTCATTCACCATAGGAAAATGGTCCATGCTGCTTAAGAAAATCGAAGTCTTCACGACGTTATTAAAATCGGACCCTGCTGCCAGAAGTACCGCCTGTAGATTTCGCATCACGCGCTCGGTTTCTACTTCAATCGAATCTAGCTCCAATTCCCCGGTATGTGGATCCATGGCAATCTGACCGGAGGTGAAAATCATGTTTCCAACCTCTACTCCAGCACTATACGGTCCAATGGCCGGTGCCAAGCCCTTGCCTTCAATCGCTTTTTTCATAACTCTGATTTAATCAGAATTCAATTTAGCTCATATTTGCAGTATGAAGGTGCTCCTGATTGACAATTACGACAGTTTTACCTACAACCTTGTCCATTACTTAGAAAAAATGGACGTGGAGGTTGAGGTCGTTCGTAACGACCAAAACATACCTTCTCTCGAGGCTTTTGATGCATTGGTACTTAGTCCTGGACCGGGTTTGCCGAAAGAAAGTGGCAAGCTCATGGACATCATTGCTAACGCTTATGGCACTAAGCCTATTCTTGGTATTTGCCTCGGAATGCAGGCACTCGCAGAACACTCAGGAGCGAAGCTGTACAACAGAGATGGCGTGATGCACGGCAGAACAGCAGAACTCCAAAACATTAAGGAAAGTCTATTGCTGCAAGATGTACAGGACCTCACCGTTGGGCTATACCACAGCTGGGCCATCGTTGC
>DJCX01000049.1:5346-7856 GCA_002430755.1 Flavobacteriales bacterium UBA5939
ATGGAAAACCATTCGATGAAGGCTTACGCAGTGCAATTTCATCCAGAGAGTATACTCACGGTTGAAGGTTTCAAGATGATGGAAAATTGGGTCCAGTCGCTTTCTTAGAAGTCGATAGCCGTGCGGCGACGCTGCGCTTTTACTTGACGGAATTGCTGATTCTTTAAATTGATCCCAACCATGTAAGAACGGGTCGAACCAAAAGGCACCCAGGTAAAACGCATTTCCCAACAGTGTAAATCACGAACAGCGTTAATATTTGTAAATGCGATGCTGCGTTCTGCAAAATCAATACCTGTTCTGTAGTTGATGCTCCAGTTATCCGTCGGGCGGTAACTCCCAGACATACTCAAAGAGTGGGCGGCAAACTCGTTGACAAATAGGGGTCGATCACTGCCTTCCTCTCCTGCTTCCACTTGCGTTACAAAGCGTACGTCATAGTTCAATCGGATATCCCAGTCTTGGCGCAACGGTACCAAACCGTCGTAGCGGTAATAGTCAATATCGCCTTGAGTGAAACTGCCACCTCGTTGCTCAGGCATGACCGCATCGCGACGGTTGTCTCGGTTGCTCTTCAAAGAAGTACTTGCAGAGAATTGAGAGGTGCGGTGAACCATTAGCCCCTGCCCTTCACGGGCTGCTAAAATGGGCTGTCTATCCCCTTCCTCGGTATAACTGTACGGATCAAATTGCCCCTGATAGCTTAGTCTTAACTTCTTATTGAATAAGGAACTCTGCGCCGTAAGACGCACGATGTTCCAATTATAGCCGTCTTGGGCTGCCAGATTATAATTCGTGCTGAAATTAAAACGCTCCAAGAGTTTCACCTTGGTCAATTCTCCGGTTGTATCGCCCCGGGCCACCATCTTAGCTTCCACATTGTTGTCGAGGTTCAAAGAGATCGAACCGTTGGAACCCCTACCCGGTGAACCGTATAAAAATCCTGTGTATCGGTTGTAATAAAGCTGATTGTCGAGCGTATCCACAAAGGTTTGGTAGTACCCCCAAAATGGATCGCCAAAATCAGGGCGGTAGTTTAAGCTTGCCCTAGGGGTAATCATGTGACGTACCGCTTTGACAGGTCCCTTGTTAATTTGAAAGGTTCCATAAATCTTAGTGTTCATGGAGGCGCTCACCCCAAAATCTCTGACCGCTTGAAACCCATTGATGGTATCTACGACTGATGCCTTGTTTAACGTGCTGTCGAAGGCATAATCATACTGCTGAAAGTACCAGCGCTCGGTATAATTCGCACTTGGGTTAAAGGTGATGTACTTAAGAATTTTCCCGTTTGTACTTAGACTCGTAGTGTGCTTCACGCCGTATTGACCGTATTCTCTAAGTACATCGCTAAAATCGTATCCCGCTGTACTATCCAAGTCTGTGGCGATGGTTCCCAAATTACCCTTCACCCTACCTTCGGCCACCGAGCTATAGTTCATACCCACCTTGTCGTACCATTGGCTCTTTCCGTCGTTGGTCTTCAAGGGGAAGAAACGAGGAACATTGAGAGAGGCTTTCGGTAGATTAGTCGTAAAGCTTTGGGTACCGTTGTTCTGACTATGATTCCCGCTGACTGTTAGATTCGCGCGACCAAATTTTTGATTGTAGGTAATGCTGGAATTCATTGTATTGTTCGTGGTCGTCATCGTCCCGTTCATCAAATCTTCGGCATTAGCGGCGTTCTTGAAGAAATTGGGGTTCTGTAGATTGATTCGGGCGTTAAACTTCCGCGTTGGATGCGCTTTAGGGTCTTGGTTGTGAGACCATTTGATGCTAAAGTTGTTCGATTCCGAGTAACGCCCAAAAGGCTCGTAGATTTTTAATCCCCGTTTTACATTTCGAAAACTATAGCTGAAGTTTCCGGAGTACTTATAGCGCTTTTTGTAGTTCGTTGTTGCTGATAATGCCCACGAACCCCTGAGGTAGATGTCTCCGCGCAGTTCCACGTTCATGTAGTCATTAATGGGAAAGTACCATCCGCCGTTTACCAGACCAAGACCTTGCGTCGGAGAGTTCTGAAAGGAAGGCATGAGCAGTCCTGCAATATCTGGTTTTTCAATATTTGTTGGGAAATACCCGTACGGGATAACTAGTGGCGTTGGAATTCCAAAGAACTCAAAATGTGCAGGACCTGTGATAATACGTTCACCCATTACCACTTTACTCTTACCCGTTTTAATCTGAAAGTGCGGTTCTTCATGCGAACATGTGGTAAATCCTGTACCCGCCATGTAGAGCGTATTAGAATCAACTTTTTTTACGGCATCACCGTTCAAAAAGTTTTCCCCTTCCTGTGTTAATAGGGCTTTGATTTTAGCCTTTTCAGTCGACCAATTGTACCGGATCTCACTTAAGTAAAAGGTTTTGCCACTTTCGACAAATACCGGTTGTTGGGTCATCTCTCCTGAAGGTAGTTTGTAGCCTTTGGCCTCTACCAATTGGTCTTTCCAATAAATCTTGGCGTAACCGGCTTGAAGGGTTGTTTCACCGAAAACAATGTTCACATT
>DJCX01000090.1 GCA_002430755.1 Flavobacteriales bacterium UBA5939
GGTGTTCACGACGGTCTAAAAGCAGATTCATCCTTGGCCGATCTCGTTGTGGTAGGTCCGCGTCAGGCGGCAGCAGAATTGGAAGGGTCGAAAGACTTTGCCAAAGAATTTATGATGCGCCACAACATCCCAACGGCGGCTTACCAAACGTTCACTAAGGATACCTTAGAGGAAGGTCAGGCCTTCTTGGAGACGCTAGATGCACCGTATGTACTTAAGGCAGACGGTCTTGCAGCAGGTAAGGGCGTTTTGATTATTGAAGACCTCGACGAGGCAAAAGAAGAGCTCAAAAACATGTTGGTGGATGCCAAATTTGGCGATGCTTCATCACGCGTGGTTATTGAGGAGTTCCTTGCAGGAATCGAATTCAGCATCTTCGCATTGACCGATGGAAAGGGCGGTTATGCCTTGTTGCCGGAAGCGAAAGACTATAAGAGAATAGGCGAAGGCGATACGGGATTAAATACTGGTGGTATGGGTGCTGTTAGCCCAGTGCCGTTCTTCGACGAGGTTTTGCGTGAGCGCACCGTTCGTGAGATCATCGAGCCTACCATTCAAGGATTGGTAAAAGATAATTTGCCGTACCAAGGCTTTGTGTTCTTCGGTCTCATCAATACATCTAAAGGACCTAAAGTGATTGAGTACAACGTACGCATGGGTGATCCAGAGACTGAGGTGGTTATTCCACGTTTGGAAACGGACATCGTAGATCTATTTGTTGCTATGCACAACGGTACCTTGGACCAGATTGACGTGCAGGTGACTGCACAAACTGCTGCAACAGTCATGGCTGTGAGCGGCGGATACCCAGGCTCATATGAAAAAGGAAAAGTAATCGAAGGTCTTCGCGATTTTGAAGGCACTACTGTATACCACGCGGGTACAAAACCTGGCGAGCAAATCACGACTTCAGGAGGTCGTGTGATGGCCTTTACCAGCTTTGGCGCCGATAAGGATGAAGCCCTTGCAAAGAGCTATGCTGCACTTAAAGCGGTCAGCTTCGAAGGAATGAATTACCGTACTGATATCGGTTTCGATCTATAATATACATGCTCTCCAGCGCGCGAAGCGCGCGCTGGAACAGCCCAAACAAAAAAGCCCCGGCTCACGCCGGGGCTTTTTGTAAAAGTTGATTTGAGATTAAGCTTCGCCGTTGGCTTTGTGCTTTCTCATCTGAAGTACCCAGTACACTAATCCACCGCCGATTACTAGCATGAATAATGTGTTCACAGAATCACCTGCGATTGGAAGTATTTTAAAAGTTGCTTGGAACAAATCTCCTAAGCCTTCGAAGAAATTTCTTAACATAGCGTGAGCGTTTTACGGCGCTAAAATAACACACAAAAAGCAATGCTCCTTCGCCAATTTCGAAAGATTGATACTTATTCGTGGATTAAGCTTCTGCTGCTCGCACTGTGCACGGGTATTCTCGTGGGATTAGGTACGGATCAGGGTATCGTAGAAGTGGCGTTGACCACAATATTATTGGCGGTTACAGGGAGTTTATCAGGACTGATTTTCAGGGAGCGCTGGTCATTTAAAAGCACCAATTTTCGCTACCTCATTTTTGCCGCGTTTGCGGTATTGTGGTCGGTCGATTATGCGGTCTACGAATTGCTTGTGTGGACGTTTCTCATAGAATTACAGTGGCAATTTGCGGAGACCTTCAGGTTGCGAAAGAACTCGTTTTGGCTGTTGAATAATGCCACGATAGCTGCATTGGCACCAATCTTTGTGGGCGGTAATGGGTTTTTATTCAGCGTGATTTCATTGTTGTTGGTATTACGCACTGCGAACATTCGTCCGGTGCATGCGCTTCGTTGGTTGTTCGGGTTCGGATTTCCATTGGCGCTTATGTTGCCCCTCCAACACATGGGATGGGTGACGTTTAATACTTCCTTAAACCTCGGATACGGTTGGAATTTATATGTGTGGATTCCTCTCGGATTCATCTTCCTTGTGACGGCTAATCAGATTTTCAATTCGTATCGTCGAGCGAATCAGACCAATAAGATGCGTACGGTGGTTGCCTTTTACATGGTGCTATTAGGAGCGCTGGGTGCCTGGCAGGGCATGGGGCCATTGGCGTTTGCAACGGTCTTGGTGGGCTTGAGTTACCAAGGCGCCAATGCCTTGTACTATCTCAAACCCCGTTGGTACAACGAAATTTTTGCAATCCTCTTCTTAGCGTATAGCATATTGCTCATTTTCGGCGTTACCTTACCGATATGATGCATAAAGTTCTTCTTATCAGGTTCTCTGCGATTGGAGATTTGCTCCTGACAGCTCCCGTTATACGAGAGTTGAAGAAGGAGGGTGCACATATTACTCTTTTGGTTAAAGACCAATTCCGCACTACTGCAACCCTACTTGAAGGGGTGGATGCGTTGCTTAGTTGGGAGAAGGATTCCAAAGCACTACTGAAGACGGCTGCTTCGGAGTTCCACCGTATCATAGATTTGCAAGGGACAGCACAATCCAAACGTTACGCACGAAGGATAAAATTACCTAGAGGAACATTTAAAAAGCCCTATTTGCGTCGGGCACTCTTGTTGTTAACCAGAAGCAAGACCTTCGCTTTGACGCATGTTGTGGAGCGCTATGCTGAGGCGGCCGGCGTGATGCTTTCTCAAGACAAGGTGGCTTTTAATTTGCCCGATCTGCCCGATTTTGAAGGGAAAATTGTTGCGGTCATTGGTGGAAGTCATGAAGGAAAGCGTCTTACGGCGGAGCAATGGCTAGAGATTCTCAAGTCGCAGTCCCAAGAAAGGCTTGTTCTTTTGGGTGGTCCTGGGGATAAAGAATTGGCTCAAGAAATCAGGCAGGAGCTGCCTGGGTGTACGGATGCTACGCATACTACCATAGAAGAGGGTATGGCGATTGTTTCTGAAGCGAAGCTGGTTATTAGTGGAGATACAGGATTTATGCACGCCGCAGCGCTTATGCACGTACCGCTAGTGAGCCTATGGGGTGCTACACATCCAATGCTGGGCTTTGGACCTTGGCCGCCACAAAAGAATCAGCGCGAGGTGATCACTAAAGGAAAGTCGCCATTGAGTAAGCACGGAAAGGTGCCTGTTTACGCATCGAATCCGATGCGAGAATTGGACACGGAAGAAGTGAAATCCGTTATTGCTGAGATTCTTCAGGGTAGAACAACGCCTTAAGTTCAGTCGCCTGCTCCGGTTCCATCTTACCCGCAATAATCAAAGCCAATTGACGGCGTCTCAAAGCCGCAGCAAAGCGCTCCTTTTCAAGCTCAGTCTCAGGTTCAATCTTTGGAACATTAATAGGATTGCCCAATTGATCCACGGCAACAAAAGTGAAGATTCCCTCGTTCGCCTTTATGCGTGCACCATTCGGACGCTGCTCCTCTAAAAACACATCGGCAATGACCTCCATAGACGAGGTAAAGGCGCGACTCACTTTCGCTTCAATAGTTACAATGGCGCCGTGGGGAATAGGATTTTTAAAGGCAACATTATTGATGGTAGAAGTCACCACTTGGCGCTTGCAGTGGCGGTGTGCGGAAATGGCACAACAACGGTCCATCCAGCTCAACAACTGACCCCCAAAGAGGTTGTTCATCTGATTG
>DJCX01000034.1:0-2433 GCA_002430755.1 Flavobacteriales bacterium UBA5939
TTTTCGTCCGATCCAATGTACTTTTCAGGTTTCTCAGGGTCGCGCAAGCTCACTTGGGCAACGTAATCTGTGAAATCCAATGTTTTGAAGATGTACAAAACAAGGTCAATTACATTCTTGAACTCGTCCTTGAGCTGGTCCGGTGTACAAAAGATGTGGGCATCATCTTGAGTAAAGCCTCTTACACGAGTTAGCCCGTGAAGCTCTCCACTTTGTTCGTAGCGGTACACCGTACCAAATTCGGCAAAGCGAACAGGGAGTTCTTTGTACGATTTCGGCGTTGCCTTGTACAACTCACAGTGGTGTGGACAGTTCATCGGTTTGAGCAAGTACTCTTCGCCTTCTTCAGGTGTATTAATTGGCTGGAAGCTGTCTTTACCGTATTTGGCGTAGTGTCCAGAACAAACGTAAAGTTCTTTATTTCCAATATGAGGTGTAATCACACCGTCGTAACCTGCTTTCTTTTGAGCGCGTTTCAAGAAATTCTCTAGGCGCTCACGAAGTGCCGCACCTTTTGGCAACCATAATGGTAGACCTTGACCTACGCGCTGAGAAAAAGTGAACAGCTCAAGCTCCTTACCTAATTTTCTGTGGTCTCTCTTCTTCGCTTCTTCAAGCAATTCTAAATATTCTTTCAGCTCACCTGCCTTTTGGAAGGAGATGCCGTAAACACGCGTCAACTGCGGGTTGTTTTCATCACCTCTCCAGTACGCACCGGCAACGTTCATGATCTTTACAGCCTTGATATACCCAGTGTGAGGAATGTGTCCACCACGACATAGGTCGGTAAAGTCTGCGTGATCACAGAAGGTGATTGTACCATCTTCAAGGTTGGAGATCAATTCCGTTTTGTACGGATTGTCCTTGTAGACTTCAAGGGCTTCTGCTTTGGTCACAGGACGTAGCTTGAATTCAGATTTGGCACGAGCAAATTCGAGCATCTGCTTTTCAATCTTCGCAAAATCTCCTTCACCGATGCTATCGTCTCCGAAATCTACATCGTAGTAGAATCCTTTTTCAATGGCCGGGCCAATGGTTAGCTGTGCATCTGGGTAGAAGTGGAGAATAGCCTGTGCTAGAACGTGCGCAGAACTGTGCCAGAAGGCCTCTTTACCCTTTGCATCGGTCCAAGTAAAAAACTGTAGCGTACCGTCGTGCGTCAATTCATCGTTCAACTCAATGGTTTGTCCATCGTAGCTGCCCGATAAGATATTTCTAGCAAGACCGTGAGAGATACTTTTCGCAACATCCATGGCTGTTGTGCCTGGCTCGTAGGATCTCTGATTTCCGTCTGGGAACGTTACAGTAATCATTTTTACTCTTTTTGTGTTATCACTAAGAGCGCAAATTTAAGTGTTCGTAGGCATTTGATGTTTTTTTCGAACCGATTTTATAAACCATATTTGGATAGTAATTTAGCCCTGATGAAAAATACCCCCAGCAAGGAGCAAGTTTTAGAGACCATGAATAGTCTTGTTAAAGACACACTCATGGAGACTTTAAACATAAAATACGTGGATGCTGATCCATTGACTGGTAAGCTAGTTGCCACAATGCCAGTGGATTCGCGTGTATATCAACCCATGGGTATTCTTCACGGTGGTGCTACTGTTGCACTTGCCGAAAGCGTAGGTTCTGCTGCTTCTCAAATGCTCATAGATTCGTCAAAAGAAATGGCCCTGGGTGCAGAAATTTCCGCCAATCACGTTAAAAGTGCACGTACAGGCCTACTCATCGCAACCGCTGAATGCATTCATCATGGAAAAAGTTCGCACTTGTACCACATTCGAGTGGAAAATGAGCAAGGAGAGCTGATCTCGATGGTGAAGCTGCTTAATTTCGTCAAACAGCGTAGATAATGCTTGAAGTACTCCTTCGGATACCGAATCAAAATATTCGCAAGTTGCATTGTCGGCCTTCTGATGCTGAAAATGCCACCTTCGTGTTGCGAGGGTTTTCAAACGAGGCGAACCATTATATTACCGAGGACAAAGGTGAATCGGACGATTTCTGGGCCGATTTTGCTGCTCAACCGAAACCGGAGACGAAAGAAAAGAGCGCTACGGAATACCAAGAGATGGTCCAATCGGTCATTAGAGAGATTCAGCAACATGTGGTTCAAAAAGTGGTATTGAGCCGACAGTATTTTTGGGATTGTCCCAATGCCAATGCCCAAGAGACGTTCAATGCCCTGTTAAAATCGTACCCAGCATGTACGGTTTTCGCCATTAAACACCCCAACTATGGTTCGTGGATGGGCGCTTCTCCAGAGGTTTTGTTGGAAAGTACGGACGAAGGCTACCGCAGCATGTCCTTGGCTGGCACTCGCCTAAAGAACGACACCCGCTGGGGTAACAAAGAACTCGAAGAGCAGAAATTTGTGACCAAAGAAGTACACCGCAGTCTAAAGGCCTTCGGTGGAAAGATTAGCCG
>DJCX01000034.1:2745-3593 GCA_002430755.1 Flavobacteriales bacterium UBA5939
AATACAGACAACCATACGCTGGATTCTAAATCTCTTGCAGAGGAATTGCATCCAACTCCAGCCATATGCGGCTCTCCAGCGCAAAAAGCGCAAGAACTCATTGCACAATACGAAGGGTACGACCGCTCGTTATATGCGGGATATTTTGGTCTATTTGAACAACAAGTGCACGCGACAGTGTTATTAAGGAGTATGCAATGGTTTACATCTGGGGTCCAATTTTATGCCGGCGGCGGCATTACCAAAGACAGCGTACCTTTGGACGAGTGGATGGAGACAGAACACAAGATTTCTGCCCTGAAAGAACTCATTCAAATCGATGACAACAGATAAGGCAGCAGCACAATGGACTTTAGAAGCACTTGCTCAGGCAGGGGTTCAGACCATTGTGTTCTCTCCGGGCTCTCGGAATGCGCCGTTAATCATAGCAGCAGAAGCCTTAGGTGTCTTTGAAATGATGGTTCTCGGCGATGAGCGTAGTGCTGCTTTTCACGCCTTAGGACGCAGTCAGGTGACCGAAGTCCCAGTGGCTGTTTGTTGTACCTCTGGCAGTGCCTTGGCAAATTATTATCCTGCCATTCTCGAGGCCTATTACGCCCATGTTCCTCTTATTGTTTTGAGCGCCGACCGACCGCAAGACCGCATTAATAAAGGCGAGGGTCAGACCTGTGTGCAGCGGGACTTTTATGAGCCGCATGTTGCGGCGAGTGTCCAATTGGACCAAGAAACTAGCTATATCGAAGCTCGTGAAACCTTGCAATATGCTATCCAAGCAATGCACTTCGAGATGCGTCCTATTCATATCAATGTAGCATTCGATGAGCCTCTATATGAACAAGGCTCGGCAC
>DJCX01000083.1:0-3562 GCA_002430755.1 Flavobacteriales bacterium UBA5939
AGCAGGTCGCCAATGGTCGATTTGAACCAATACTCCTGTTGTGTATTGCGACGTTTCTCTATCCAGCCATTGAGTTGACCGTGACGCTGGAATCGGTCTAGGGCAGACCACATATCCTCCATGCCCGCAGCATGTAAGGCACTAATTTTCAAAACAGGCGGCTGCCAATGGTCTTGAGTCCTAGTAATCAACTGTAGAGCTCCTTGAAGTTCTAGAGCACTTTGCTCGGCTTGTTTTGTTCGGTCACCATCACACTTATTTAAAGCAATGAGGTCCGCCATTTCCATAATGCCCTTCTTAATGCCTTGTAATTCATCACCGGTTCCTGGCATTGCGAGAAAAAGGAAACAATCCGTCAGCTTACTGACTACGGTCTCACTTTGGCCTACACCAACAGTTTCAACGAAAATGAAATTGAAACCTGCAGCTTCACACAAGGTCACTGCTTCGAATGTACTTCTTGCAACACCTCCCAATCGGCCACCAGAGGCAGAGGGACGAATGAATACCCGGTTGCTCTTGCCAATAGATTCCATCCTGGTCTTATCGCCAAGAATACTCCCTTTGCTCCACTCGCTTGAAGGATCTACAGCTAGTACAGCAATCCGTGCATCAGGATCATGATTGAGCAAAAATGAACAGTAGGCTTCCAGAAAGGTACTTTTACCAACTCCGGGAACGCCACTTATTCCAATTCGAAATGCGCCACCGCTTTTAGGATGTAAACGACTCATAAGTGCTCTACACCGAATTTCATCCTTAGGCGAGGTGCTTTCAGCTATAGTAATGGCTTCAGAAAGTGCCGTAATATCCCCTTGGAGAACTGCTTCTGCAAGACTTTCTGTGTCCTGCTTGAGTCTCTTTGCTCCCTTCCATTTGGGATTGATAAACGGAGCATCTTCTACCCCCTTGGCGATATGTAATGCACTCTTTTTTGACATTTAAGCCTGATCAATGTAGTCTTGAAGATACATAAAGTCTGAGGTAAGCGCTCCCTCAGCACACTCTGTGGCTCTAGCTAGCACTCCCTCCGCGTCGCCGTTAAACAGCGCCGGAATCACATGCTTCATTAAATCACTTCCGAAGCTCAGCGAAGCGTCTCTAGGCAGCTCACACGGCAGATTATCTACGGCCATGACTCCGATCGCTTCGGGGTGGTTATGATCTACCTCTTTTTCCGCTTGGGCCAAATAGCCGTAGAATGGATCGTCTATAGTTGAAGCGCGTAATGTAGAAGCAACGGGACCATCAATATCACAGCTGATGTCGGATACATAGGTGATGGCAAAATCAAGCTGCTTGGCATCCTCTCTAGTGAAAATATATGGGGCGCGGCTGTCGTAATAATGCCCTGCTATATACAGCTTGGCAAAAGGCGCATACTGCATGAAGTTGCTTTTAAATCCACTTGGGTCTGCGAACAATTCTTTGCGGTCAAAAGGTCGTCCGTCGTTGGTTTTATAGTACTCTTCAACGTCCAATTGGCTCCAGAAACATCCTTCGTAATTAGACACTTCATCCGGTAAAATCTGCGGTATTCCAGAAGCCTTTAATGTCTCCACTGCACCACCTGCCACGCGGCCTTTACCCGTTAGTAGGATGCGTACATCTGAAGGCCAATCAATGCCTTGAAGCTGGGCAAACATTTCTTCCATATCCTTGCACTCGTGAGCTGGCTTCAATGTGTATTGCCCGTATTTCTCGCCCCAGCCGCGCAAGCCATTGTAAGCACCTACGAGACCTGCGAATCTGCCGAAGGCGACGACACGGGCACCGTTTTTAGTAAGCAACTCGTAATCTACCAGACGAATATTATGTTCCACGCAGGCCTTTAACAACTTCGCATTGTAGGGTTGTCTTTTGTAGGTATGAGAGAAAAAGAAATAGGTCTTCCCTGGAATCAATTGCGGTATTGGGACCTCTTTCACCCCCAATAAAACATCACAATCCTCGACAGAACCTACAACCTCAATGCCTGCTTCTGCATATTCACTGTCGCTAAAAGCTCGTATGTCGCTGGACTGTGCCACAACGACTACACCAAATCTTTCTTGCAACTCCACCGCTTGTTTAGGCGTCAGCGGTACTCTTCTATCGATAGGGATTTTACCCTCACGTAATAAGCCGATTTTCATACGCACCAAGTTAGTCCAACTGTGCTGAATATTGGCATAGAATGTGCTTATCTTTGCGCCCTACATCGGGGTCGACTGGTTTTGACAGCAGGCCGAAGGTTGATGTAAGCATGTCGAGCGCGGAAGGGGCAGCTCGTTAATACACCGCTTCACTTTTTATAACTGGCGAAGAATCTTACGCTTTGGCCGCTTAATCTGACAGGATGTCGATTATGCTAATCCTATACAAGGTATAGGAGCTGAACATCTCGCAAGAGCCCCCGTCCTGAGGCGCTTGATCACGAGGTGTGGAAAATTCAGGAATGCAATTGGCTCTCGCCTCGCGGGCCTATTCAAGTTTAGAGGCTAAGCCATGATTAGGGTGCTTGTGCTCAGAGATTGGTCGAAAACCTAATCACAAGATAAGCATGTAGAAAGCCTCAGGCTTCCTTGTTTGGACGCGGGTTCGATTCCCGCCGACTCCACTTGGTGATCCAAAAAGAACTAAGCCAGCCCACAACTTGGGTTGGCTTTTTCTTTAGACAAAATCCAAAGCTTGCTTAAGGATTTTGGGTGAAGAAAAAGACGATAGACGCGCAGCGGATACTTGCTTTGTTCGTTTCAAAGATCCACTCCACGGTATTCTAGGGAAAGAACAGATTAGCCACGAATGTGGCGAGTCGAGCACCGCAGGTGCACAATGCTGTTCATTCCCGCCGACTCCACTTGGTGATCCAAAAACAGAACAAAGCCAGCCCACAACTTGGGTTGGCTTTTTCTTGGTATTTATTCATAAGTGCCACTTATCTCGGCACACTTCAATATTTATACACGCAGTAATCCCAACATTTATAAACCATTAGCTGGTTTTCAGATTCTTCGAATGGATCAGAACCAAGAATCTCTCAACATTTCGAATTACATTTAAATCCAAGATAAAATTGGTTTCCTGAAATGGAAGCACAAAAGCACCGAAACACCATGGATAAATCGACAATGCCAAAAACTGGTTTTGCTGGATTAAAAGCCCATTTCAAAGACGACCTATCCTCAGGATTTAGCGTCTCATTGATCGCATTGCCACTTTGTTTAGGAATTGCCATCGCTTCAGGAGTACCGCCACTCGCTGGTTTAATCACAGCCATTGTTGGAGGACTTATCGGTTCCAGAATTTCAGGGACATTTGTTACAATTTCCGGACCTGCCGCAGGCCTCATAGTCGTGATTTTAGGCGCTGCCGAAGGCCTTGGTGGAGCTGGAGTAGAATCTGGATACGCCGGTTATCCTCATACGCTAGGCGCTATTGTTGTGGCAGGAGCCATCATGGCACTCTTTGGCCTATTGAAAGTTGGTAAGGTGGGAGATTTCTTCCCTTCAGCAGCCGTACACGGAATGCTTGCAGCTATAGGTGTAATCATAATGATCAAACAGTTTTTTCCTGCCATTGG
>DJCX01000083.1:3897-11476 GCA_002430755.1 Flavobacteriales bacterium UBA5939
TGCTTCAGACAAACACTTATGCTGCAATTATCGCCATTGCCACCATACTCATCTTGATGGTACACCCAAAAATAAACTGGACTCCAATTAAAGCTGTACCTGCACCAATGTGGGTGATGATTGTTACTATCGCAATGGCGCAATATTTCGGCACAGACAAGCTGGCCTTGGTTCAAATGCCAAAAGACTTATTCGGAAGTGATGGTTTTACACTGCCGAGTTTTTCAAAGATTGCCGAGGGCGCATTCTGGTCGGCCGTTATCGGCATAGCCCTGGTGGCCGCTATTGAAAGTCTTCTGAGTGCAAAAGCAGTGGACGCTCTCGACCCGTACCAGCGTAAATCGAACCTCGACAAAGACTTGTTGGCTATGGGGTCAAGCTCATCACTTGCAGCACTCATCGGGGGTCTACCTATGATCAGTGAGATTGTACGTTCTTCTGCCAACGTAAATAATGGCGGGAAAACACAATGGGCCAACTTCTTCCATGGTGCATTCCTTCTGGTCTTTCTATTAGTAGCAAGTTCTATCATTGAACTTATCCCTTTGTCGGCACTTGCAGCAATGCTCGTTTTCACAGGATTTCGCTTGGCTTCGCCGAAGGAATTTGTGCACATGTACAAGATAGGCAGCACTGAAATTATCGTTTTTGTAACCACCCTACTCGCCGTGCTTGCGACGGACCTTATCATTGGTATTGGCGTAGGGATTTTATGCAACTATTTGTTGCTTATCATTGGTAAAGTCGGCATTTCCAAGCTGTTTGCAACGAACATCACCAGCTCCTCGAACGTGCTTCATTTGAACGGTGCATATACTTTTTCCAACTACTTAGGTTTGAAAAAACGGATCGACAAAGCGCTAACTGAATCAGAGCTTGTTATTCTGAATTTTGCCACTACTACTTTCCTGGATCACACGACTATTGCTCACCTGCAAGCATTGCAGACGGCTGCCATTGTGGATGGCAGAACTTTAGAATTTTCCGGCTTGGAAGAGTTAGTACCTGCTACTTCACACGAGCAATCGGAACGCACGAGAAAAAATGGATAAGGTTTTACTCATGTCCTTGGGGTCCCGTGGAGATATGGAACCCTTTCTTGCTCTTGGCGAAGAGCTTATAGATTCAGGCCACGAGGTAGCCTTTTGCATGCCCGCACAATTTGAGAATCTTGCCAAAGAGGTCAGCCCTCTATTCTATCCTATGACGGCCGATTTCTTGGCGCTTATGGACGATCCTGAAGTCAAGAAGATTACGGGACAAATAGGTTCCGGATGGAGCAGAATTGGCACTATTCTAAAGCTGATGCGTAGCACCAAACCTATACAGCAACAGCTCATCAAAGACCAGCACAAGGCTGACGAAGCCTTTAAGCCCGATCGAATCATTCACCATATCAAATGCATTTACCCGGTGATAGCTGCACTTCGAATGGATCGAAAGATTCGTATGCTCAGTCCTGTTCCGTGCATGCTACACGCTGTAGATCATGAACCGTCCATTGGCTTCGGAAAACCTCGGGGCAAGAGATGGAACCGCTGGACCTACAGCATCGCAAATTATGTGCTCGTCAATCAGGCTATACTTGGATACGCCAATCCGGTAGTTAAAGAATGGGGCATTAATGCATTGAAGAAAGCGGAACTCAAAGAATTCTTATTAAAGAAGCTTCCTGTAGAGTATGCCATTTCCAATACCCTATTTCCACAACCGGAATACTGGCCAGAACAGGCGACTATTACCAAGTTCAGGGAACGCAACAAAACCCAGCATTGGAAACCGTCCTCCGCACTATCTGATTTTCTAAAAAACCATCCTGAACCATTATACATTGGTTTCGGCTCTATGATCAACGGCAGACCAAAAGAGATTGGACGTATTATTCTGAAAGTTTGTGGTGAGTTAGAGATACCCGTAATCATCAACAAAAGCTGGGGTGGTATTGAAATTAAAGAGCAGCTGCCCTCATGGGCCTTTGTGGTAGATAATGTGCCCTTCGATTGGCTATTCAAGAAAGTAAGGGCTGTCGTTCACCACGGCGGTTCTGGAACTACTCACAGCGCGTTGCGCTTTAACAAGAAGCAACTAATCATTCCACACATTGCCGACCAATTCCTTTGGAACCGCCTGGTAAATGAAGCAGGTATTGGCCCGCTAGGCTTTCCCATCAAAGAATTGGATGAAGCTAAACTGAAAAAAGCACTTGTAAAACTCTTATCATAAGCCTCTCTTATGTGGGGAATATGATAATTTGTTTTTATTAATGATAGCAATACTATTATATTCGCATTGCTAAACAATTATTTAGCTGTAGTTTAAATATTATGAACGTACTGAACATTACTGTTAGTCACAAGCTGTACCAGAAGAATCCTGAAGAAACGGATCTGGGCAAGCGCATCCTCTCTAAGAGTATTGAACTCATGGAGCAGATGGGCTATGAGCAGTTGACGTTCAAGAAGATTGCTACGGCTATTGAAAGTACAGAGGCCAGTGTTTACCGGTATTTCCAGAACAAGCATCAACTACTGGCGTACCTGATCAACTGGTACTGGGGATGGCTCGAAGTAAAATTGGCCCAAGAGTTTATTGTACTCAACAGCCCCGAGAACAAACTCAAACGGGCTGTTCAACTGCTTGTCGCTCCAATGGATCAAGATGCGCGTATCCCGCACATCAACGAAGGAACCCTTCAGCGTATCGTTGTTGCAGAGTATCCAAAAATCTATTTAACGAAAGAAGTAGATGTGGAGAACAAAGAAGGTTACTTCCACGGGTACAACCGCATTTGCGATATCTTAACCATGATAGCATTGCAAATAAACCCTGAGTACAAATTTCCGCACAGCTTGTTCTCAACAATCATTTCTGCTGCACAAAGCCAGCAGTTCTTTGTTGAACATTTACCGCGTTTGTCGGATGCCAAGGCCGGCTGTGAGGACATTATAGATTTTTTAACTGAATTGACATTAAAAACCATAAGTAACGATGAATAAACATCCATTTCAAAAGCTCTTAGCGATGCTCTCTGTGGACAAGAGAGACATTCTCTATTTGTATGCTTATTCCATCTTCTATTCGTTGGTCTCACTGACGCTACCCCTTGGTATTCAAGCTATCATTGGCCTTATCCAGGCAGGTACAGTAAGTATTAACTGGATCATCTTGAGTGCCATTGTTACCATTGGTGTTATCGTTGGTGGTATCCTGCAGGTGATGCAATTAAGTATTACCGAAATCATCCAACAGCGCATTTTCACTCGCGCAGCATTCGAGTTCACCTACCGTATTCCTAGGTTCCAGAGCTCGAGTATACGTGGTTTCTATCCACCGGAGATGATTAATAAATTCTTTGATACCCTGAATATCCAGAAAGGTTTACCAAAGCTCCTCATGGACTTCAGCTCTTCAGCTATTCAGATTATCATCGGTCTCATCTTATTGAGTACCTACCACCCGTTCTTCATCACTTTCGGTGTGGCGCTCATCCTATTGTTGACCGCGATCTTGTACTACACTGGGCCTAGAGGTCTAGAAAGTAGTTTGCAAGAGAGTACCTACAAGTACCGCGTTGCACACTGGCTGCAGGAGATCGCAAGAACGATGGACACTTTCAAGCGAGCAGGTCACACTGAATTGCCCCTAGAGAAGACAGACGGATTAGTACAGTCGTACTTAAAGCACAGAAAAAAGCACTGGAAGACCTTGATTTTCCAATTCTCAAACATTGTAGGCTTCAAGGCTTTAGTGACACTAGGACTTCTAGTTATAGGTGGATTGCTGGTTATCGAAAATGAGATTAATATTGGCCAATTCGTAGCCTCTGAGATCGTCATTATTTTGATTGTCAACTCTGCGGAAAAGTTAATCTTGACCATGGAACCTATATACGACGTACTCACAGCGGTCGAAAAGATCAGTCGTGTAACGGACATTCCTCTCGAGGAAGATCAGGGTGTAATCATGTTTAACGATATCGATACCGGTATGGGTGCATCGATTGACCTTAATGGTGTTACCTACACTTCTCAAGACGGTAAGCTGGACATTTTAAAAGACCTCAACGTATCGATCGAAAGTGGAGCTCGTGTGGTCATTACCGGACCTAACGGCTCTGGGAAATCTACCTTGCTTCGACTGCTTTCTGCTCAGTATGAGGCGACCAGTGGTACCGTGAGCTATAACGGCCAAACTGCGGGTAACTTGAATACAGCTGACCTTCGTTACAACATTGGTGACTGCTTTTTGAGCGAAAACCTATTTGAAGGCACTCTACTGGAAAACATCACATTGGGACGCCCGGAAATTGAGCTTAGTGATGTCGAGTGGGCGGTAAACGGTCTTGGACTTAAGAACTTTATCATGAGTCTACCTATGGGTTATGAAACGCCTGTTGGACCAACGGCTATCCCGTTATCGAGTTCCCTTATTGAGAGAATCTTGCTGGCAAGAGCGATCATCACACGACCAAGATTGCTTTTGGTAGATGATGTCTTCCACCTTTTCGACCCTAAGGAGAGAAAAGCCATTATTGACTTCATCTGGGATGAAAAACAACCGTGGACATTAGTCGCTGCCTCGAACTTAGATGCAGTATGCTCGCACAGTACACAAACGATTAAACTTTAATACCATGCTGAAATTATCAAGACAAATTATTTCAGACAGAATTGATCCAACTCGTTACAAGAGTTTTAATCAATTGGGTAACCCATTCATTGGGCCAAAAATCAAGCGTCGCTTCACCATTATAGCGGTAGTGAGTTTGTTGGCCTTGTTCCTACCTTGGACACAGAACATCCAGGGCAAGGGCCAGGTAACTATGCTGCGCCCTGAGCAGCGCCCAAGTGAGATTCAAGCACAGATTGCCGGTCAGGTTGCCGAGTGGTACAAGCAAGAAGGGGATATCGTTACCGCAGGAGATACGATTGCTCGTTTGCAGGAAATCAAAAATGAATTCCTAGATCCTGAGGTCATCCAGAGAACCCAAGAGCAGGTAGATGCTAAAGTTGATGCCCTTGCTGGGTACAACGCTAAAGTTGATGCCCTCGAGGAGCTCATTGCCACTTTACGTACTAACCAAGGTGTAAACGCACAAAGCTTGTCGTACCAGAAAAATGCAGCGCGCGCTGCAGCCGCAGCCGATAGTACCAACTACTATTCGCAAAAGGTGAATTTGGACGTAGCCCAGACCCAAGCAAAGCGTTACGATCAATTGCTAGAGCAAGGCTTAAAATCTCGTACCGATGTAGAGCAGTACAGAGTGAAGCTCGCACAACAGCAAGCTACTACTGAGCAGGCTCTTGGTAAATGGGAAGCAAGCCAAAACAAGCTTTTGGACGTTACCCTTGAGCTGGCGAACAACGCCAACGCATACTTGGAGAAGATTAGTAAAGCGCAAAGTGATCTTGCAACGGCCAAAAGCAACGCTGCAGCGGCACAAGCAGATCTAGCGAAGAACAAGAACAAACTTGCTTCATTGCAGGTGCGCGCTGGTTACTATTACATTATCGCACCACAGAGTGGTAAGCTTGCTAAAGTAAAGACGCAAGGATTGGGTGAGTCAGTGAAGGAAGGAACCGCACTGGCCACTATTGTACCTACCTCGTACGAGCTAGCGGTTGAGTTGTACATCAGTCCTATTGACATGCCTTTGATTCACGAAGGAAGTAAGGTAATGTTCCAATTTGACGGTTGGCCTGCCATCGTCTTTAGAGGTTGGCCAAATACCAGTTACGGAACCTTTGACGGTGAGGTTGTTGCTGTCGACCAGGTGACCAATGAGAATGGGAAATACCGAATTCTTGTAGCACCAAGCGAGCAATGGCCGGAGAATATGAGAGCCGGTACCGGTGCGCGTGGTATTGCACTATTGAACAACGTGCCGGTTTGGTACGAAATCTGGCGTCAATTCAACTCTTTCCCACCGGACTATTATGAGCCGATTCAAGCGAAGGAATCGCTAGAAAAACCTAAAGTAAAAGTGAAATAATGAGGATTAACACCTTCTTCTTTTTATTGCTTTCTGTTGTTGCCTTTGGACAAGCTCCAGAGGCAATGCCTAGTACTCAAGAGCTTAGTGCAGAGCAGTTCGTTCAGTGGGTAGATCAAAACCACCCAGTGCTACAATCCGTACGCAACAGGCTTCCTATTGCTAAAGCAGAACTACTCAAAGCGCGAGGTGCTTTTGACCCCACCTTGGTAGGCAACTACTCAAGTAAGGAGTACGACGGTGAACTGTACTACGAACTACCAGCCGTTCAGTTGGCACTTCCAACGGCCTCACCTATTGACCTTCAGGTGGATTGGAATTCAAGCACTGGGATTTACACTAATCCACAGAACAAGCTACCTGAGGAAGGCCTTTTTGCTGTGGGCGGTATGATCAACCTAGGTAACGGCTTAATGACCGATGAGCGCAGAACTTCTCTGCGACTTGCAAAGGCGGCAGTAGATTTAACCGAAGCTGAAGCACAGCTGTACCGCAATAAACTCCTAGCCAAAGCATTGAGCGACTATTGGAAGTGGTACGAGGCTTATGCCGGTCTCGTAGCTTACGAGAGTGCAGTAGAAGCAGCCCGTGAGGTGTACGACTTTACGATGAATGCATTCAACGCAGGAGATGCAGCAGCCATCGACACCTTAGATGCACGTGCCCTGCTGACTACTTGGCAAACGGACTACTTCAAGGCTCGTAATAAGGCTATAACAGCAATGTACGGCGCGAGCAACTGGCTGTGGTCTTCTGACGGTCAACCTGTGCTATTAAAGCCTGAAAGCAGACCAACGGCAGTGATGCAGGAGTTGCTCGTTTCCTTGGAATTGGACCCTGCGCACCCCTTATATGTATACAACGATAATAAGGAGGAGCAATTTAGATTGAAGCGCCAACTGGCTCGGGAATACCTCAAGCCTAAGGTGGCTGTAGGTGGTGCTGTTTTGATGCCTGGCAACTTCTCAGAATTGCCAACATCAGCAGATTACGACCCGAATAACCGTGTGGTAAAGGCAAAACTGGACATGCCTTTGTTTTTGCGTACCGGTCGCGGTTACTCGCGCAGTCAAAATCTGCAGTTGCAAAACTTCCAATTAGAGCGTAGCGAAACTGAGAACTCGTGGAACAACGCATTGAGCGCTGCCGCTGAGGGTATAGTTCAGCTAGAAGTTGCCTTGAATGCAAGTCTGAAAAATCAAGAAAGTCTTCGATTGCTTCTTGAAGCAGAAAAGCGCAAGCTAGAATTGGGCGATAGTGAGTTGATCAAGGTCAACCTACGCACGAGCTATTATGCTAAGGCGTTGATTCAAACGGCTAATATTACTCGTGAATTGGGCGTTCAAAAAGCGCTGTGGCAAGAACTCTCTGCCACCTTCTAGGAGTTTCGAGGTATTGTGCATGAGCAGCGATTGATTATCTTCCGAGAGCAAAATCGCTAACACTCATGAACAAACTTTGGAATTGGTCCCTGACGGTGGCCTTGGCTGGATTTTTATTTGGCTTTGATACGGTTGTTATCTCTGGGGCAAATGCACCCATCAAAGAACTTTGGCAGACTTCTGCATGGTTCCACGGCGTATTTAT
>DJCX01000111.1:0-513 GCA_002430755.1 Flavobacteriales bacterium UBA5939
AAACATCTACTTGATGGGTGAAGAGGTTGCAGAGTACAATGGTGCATACAAAGCATCAAAAGGGATGCTAGATGAATTCGGACCAAAGCGTGTTATTGATACGCCTATTGCAGAGCTTGGATTCGCTGGAATCTCAACAGGTGCTGCTATGAACGGTCTGCGTCCTATCGTGGAATTTATGACGTTCAACTTCTCTATGGTAGCGATCGACCAGATCATCAACAACGCTGCAAAAATGAAGCAGATGTCCGGTGGTCAGATCAATGTACCTATCGTATTTCGCGGACCTACTGCATCTGCAGGTCAGTTGGCGGCAACACACTCGCAAGCATTTGAGAGCTGGTATGCAAACTGTCCAGGTTTGAAAGTGGTTGTTCCTTCAAATCCTTACGATTGTAAAGGTTTGTTGAAGAGCGCTATCCGTGACAACGATCCTGTAATCTTTATGGAAAGTGAGCAGATGTACGGCGATAAAGGTGAGGTGCCAGAAGGCGAGTACACATTGCCTATTGG
>DJCX01000111.1:773-1802 GCA_002430755.1 Flavobacteriales bacterium UBA5939
ACGGTTCGTCCAATCGACTATGCAACCGTTATTGAAAGTGTAAAGAAGACCAATCGTTTGGTTTGTCTGGAAGAAGCTTGGCCGTTGGGATCTATCTCAACTGAAATCACTTACAAGGTTCAACAAGATGCTTTTGATTACTTGGACGCACCAGTGAAGAGAATAACGACTACCGATACGCCAGCACCGTATTCACCAACACTTCTTGCAGAGTTCTTACCGCAAGTTGGACAGGTGATTGATGCAGTGAAATCAGTGATGTATGTTAAATAACCTAGAGGATTTACACTCGAAGTCGAGGTAAAGACTCTTCTACTTATATTTGCAGCCCTCTTTGTAAATGCATGGAGGGTTGATTTTTTATCAAACCATCGTTATAATGGAAAATATGCTTTTGTTGGTACCAGTATTTGGTATCGTTGGTCTAATCTACATGTTCGTTTTGCGCAATTGGGTCGTGAAACAAGGTTCAGGCTCAGAAAAAATGTCAAAACTTGCTGCTTACGTTAAAGAAGGCGCTTTGGCATTCTTGAACGCGGAATACCGCATTTTGGCAATCTTCGTAGTGGTAGCAGGTATTCTGCTCGGAATTGTTTCTTCAATTGTTGAAACAACACACTGGTTCATTGTTGTAGCCTTTGTTATTGGTGCAGTATTCTCTGCAGTAGCTGGTAACATCGGTATGCGCATTGCTACAGATTCAAACGTAAGAACTACAGAGGCCGCTCGTACTTCTTTGCCACAGGCGTTGAAGGTATCGTTCCGCGGTGGAACTGTGATGGGGCTGGGTGTTGCTGGTCTCGCAGTTTTCGGATTAGGTATTCTCTTTATCGTTTTATCGAACTGGTTCATCGTTGGCGAAGATTCCTTCTACAATGAAATGACTATCGTATTGGAAGCCCTAGCTGGTTTCTCTCTAGGTGCTGAATCTATCGCGTTATTCGCGCGTGTAGGTGGTGGTATCTACACGAAAGCTGCCGACGTAGGTGCTGACCTTGTAGGTAAGGTTGAAGCAGGTATTCCTGAAGA
>DJCX01000111.1:2066-3169 GCA_002430755.1 Flavobacteriales bacterium UBA5939
GCAGGTATTCCTGAAGATGATCCACGTAACCCTGCAACTATTGCAGATAACGTAGGTGATAACGTAGGTGATGTTGCAGGTATGGGTGCCGATTTGTTCGGTTCATACGTAGCTACAGTTTTGGCGTCTATGGTTCTTGGTAACTATGTTATCAATGATAACCTTTTAAGCACAGGTACATTCTTGGAAAACCAAGGTCCTATCTTGTTGCCAATGATGATTGCAGGTGTAGGTATTATCTTCTCAATCATCGGTACGTTCTTCATTCGTATTAAAGACAATAGCGCGAAAGAGCCAGAGGTTCAACGTGCATTGAACATCGGTAACTGGTCTTCAATCATTTTGACGGGTATCGGTTCATACGTATTGATCCAAATGCTACTACCTGAAACATTGAGCATGAAGTTCTTTGGTGAAGGGTTTAAGGAAGTAACACGTACGGCAGTGTTTGGTGCCGTAATCGTAGGTCTTGTAGTAGGTGCTTTGATCTCTTACTTCACAGAATACTACACTGGTTTAGGTAAAAAGCCAATTTTAGATATCGTTCAGAAATCAGCTACTGGTGCTGCAACAAACATTATTGCAGGTCTAGGTGTAGGTATGATTTCTACTTTTGCGCCTATCCTCCTTTTCGCTGGAGCGATTTGGTCTTCATACGCATTCGCCGGTTTCTACGGTGTTGCAATCGCAGCTTCTGCCATGATGGCTACAACAGCTATGCAGTTGGCTATCGATGCTTTCGGTCCTATCGCAGATAACGCTGGTGGTATCGCTGAGATGAGTGAATTGCCAGAAGAGGTACGTGAGCGTACTGATATTTTGGACTCTGTAGGTAACACAACTGCAGCGATCGGTAAAGGTTTCGCTATTGCTTCTGCAGCACTTACTGCATTGGCATTGTTTGCCGCCTTCGTAACCTTCACGGGTATTGATGGTATTAACATCTTCAAAGCCCCAGTTCTTGCGATGCTATTCGTAGGGGGTATGGTTCCTGTAGTGTTCTCTGCTTTGGCAATGAATGCAGTAGGTAAAGCAGCCATGGAAATGGTTAAGGAAGTACGTCGTCAGTTCAAAGAGATTCCAGGTATTATGGAATACAAAGC
>DJCX01000111.1:3501-12199 GCA_002430755.1 Flavobacteriales bacterium UBA5939
TATATGGCAGGTGTTGCTGTATCAGGTGTTCTTTGGGCCATCTTCCAGAACAACGCCGGTGGTGCTTGGGACAACGCTAAGAAGTCATTCGAGGCAGGTGTTATGATCGACGGTGAAATGACGTATAAGGGTTCTGAGGCACACAAAGCTGCAGTTACTGGTGATACGGTAGGTGACCCATTCAAGGATACTTCAGGTCCATCGATGAACATCTTGATTAAACTAACGTGTTTGGTAGGTCTTGTTATTGCACCAATTCTTGGTGGCGGTCACGAGAGCCACGCTGCCACTGCAGCTACTGAAGAAGTAGTTGAGGTTCGCCAAGAAGTAATGAAGATGAAGTTGAAAGACGTTGCAGTTCGTTTGGATGGAACCATCACAGGTGAAGCTACGGCTTCAATGGATGTAACTGTTGAAGATATGGCTGCAACTATCAGCATCTCATTCGCTTCAGAGGAGTTCAACGGTACATTCTCTTCTTTGGAAGCAGATACCGACGGTATGAACTTCGATGCGCACGGTATGGTAAGTATGAATGGTGAGGAGCTTGGTGCTTCTACCCACTTCCACCTTGACAAAGAAGGTTCAATTAGTGAATTTGTAATCTTGTTCGAATAAGAACAGGGTTCTCCAAATAGAAAAGCCCCGGCCATCGGCCGGGGCTTTTTATTTTCAATCAAATTTTTGCGCGGCTTCTAAATGCGCTGAAACAAGTCCAGATAGAAGCGGCAAAGATCGCGGTAGGCATCAACATGCAAACGCTCATTTATGCCGTGTATCCGAGGTAAATCTTCTGGAGTCAATGCGATAGGAAGGAAGCGATACGTCTGCTTAGCGAGCCCATCAAAGTTCTTCGAATCTGTTCCTCCTAACGTGAGGTAAGGGCTCACGAGTGCTTCTGGGAACGTTGCTCTAACGCTCTGTCCTAGAGTTAGGAAATCTTCGCCTTCGAAAGATGATGTAGCAGTAGGGCCAGCACCGTAGTCGTTGTACCATTGAACAGTACCTCCATATTCAGCGGCACGCTGGCTGTAAGCGTTGACAATATCATCAACAGAGTAACCCGGTAGAATACGTGTATTACATACTACCCGTGAAGACGACGGAACCACATTATCCTTGATGCCGGCCCCTACCATTGTGGCTACTGCGGTATTGGTAGTAAGTGCGCGGCCAGTAGAGGAGCTTTGGTAATTACTCAAGATTAGAGAGTTGGTTAACGGACGTAAGCCAAAAGCCCACTTTAACCCAAAGGACATCTCAGGGGCAAGGTGGGTCATAAACCCTTGCAGCGGTTCAGTGAATTCAGGTTTGAAGATGGGGTCCTCATTAAGCGAGGTGATGAATGCTGAGGCACTCAATATAGCATTCTCTGTATCGGGCATACTGCTGTGGCCACCTGGTTGCTCGAAATTGACTTCAACACTGATGTACCCTTTTTCTGCGACCCCAATTAGCGCTACCGGTGTGTTTTCGAGTCCTGGCACAGAGCCCACAGAAATAGTTCCAGCTTCATCAAAAATGGTACGGAAGGTGATGTTTTTTTCACGGCACATTGCTGCCGCCACACCTGCGCCATTACGACCACCTATTTCCTCGTCCTGACCAAAGCAGAAATAGAAGTTATACGAGGGTTTCCAGTCTTGAGAAAGCAAAGTTTCGAGTGCTTCGAGGATTCCAAAAGCGGAGGCCTTATCGTCTAAGGCACCACGGCCGTATACATAGTCGTCAACGATTTCTCCTGCAAAGGGCTCGGCTACCCAGTCTTTTATCGTTTTCGTATCAACTGGGACGACGTCAAGGTGTGAGATAAACAGCATGTTCTCCGCGTTGGCTGAAGCGCCGTCGAGCTTCATCCAAAGGGTATGGGTACTTACAGTATCTATTTGAAGCTTTTCGTACACCGTAGGGTAAGAGGCTTGTAAATGTGCAAACAAGCCTTCAAATGCCGCACTGTCGATCATTATGGGTACTTGGCTGATGGTTTTGTAGCTAAGGCCTTTGGCAAAGATCTCAGTAGCCTCCGCACGGAGTTCAAAACGTTCAGTATCCTCAGAAGGGAGGTACTTACCCTGTATGCTTTCGAGTTTAAGAACCGGAAGGACGGCGATTAAAACAATTGCGATTAAGGCAAGGATGATCTTCTTCATATACGTATACTTGATGTAGCGTTTGTAACTTTGCTCAAAATACGAATAGATGTACACAGGATTACTACACTTGCACCACTGGATGCCGTTTTTATGGCTACTACTTATTCTAGTGGTTTTGGTTCAGAATTTTTTAGTCTGGAAATCGGACCGTGAATTCAATGCGAGCCTTCAGCGTCAGAATAAAATCACATTGATCTTAACCCACATTCAAGTCACTGTTGGTTTGATCATGCTCTTTGGTTTCAACATGGATATGTTTTCAGACATGGGAACTTTGATGGGAGATGCTGCGCTCCGTTTTAAATACGTCGAGCACCCAACAACGATGTTGCTTGGAGCGGTTTTGATTACCGTGGGAAATGCGAAAAGCAAGCGAGCAGAATCTGGTCAGGAGAAGGCAAAAGCAGTTGTGGTTTGGTTTGGAATAGGGCTGGCCTTAATTGCATTGAGATTTCCATGGGAGGCCTTCTTGCAAGGCGCATAACTACACTCGGTTAAATGATAGAACTCAAGAAGAAACGATCTTCCGAAAGGGAGCGCTGTGTTCTTGTTGCTATAGTCAATAAGCAGCAGGATGAGGAGAAGGCACTCGAATATTTGGAAGAATTGCGCTTTCTAGCAGATACGGCAGGGGCAGATACGGTGCATATGTTCACCCAGAAATTGTCGCAGCCAAATTCTAAGACCTTCTTGGGTACAGGAAAGATGGAAGAGATCTTAGGTTATGTCAAAGCCGAGGGTATTGACATGGTGGTTTTTGACGATGAATTGACCCCATCGCAGCTCAAGAACATTGAGGCGATGATGGAAGTAAAAGTCATGGACCGAACCAATCTCATCTTGGACATTTTTGCCGCTAGGGCACAGACGAGCTATGCGCGTACGCAAGTAGAATTGGCCCAGTATCAATACCTACTTCCACGACTAACGCGAATGTGGACCCACCTTGAAAGACAGAAAGGGGGTATCGGTATGCGCGGGCCTGGGGAGACCCAGATTGAGACGGATAGGCGAATTATTCAGCAGAAAATCTCTCAGCTCAAAAAGAAGTTGCAGAAGATTGATGTGCAGATGAGTACGCAGCGCAGCAACCGTGGTAAGCTCACTCGTGTGGCGCTTGTAGGGTATACGAATGTGGGAAAGAGTACATTGTTGAATTTGCTTTGTAAAACGGATGTGCTGGCGGAAAATAAGCTGTTTGCGACCTTGGACACAACGGTACGTAAGATCAATATTGATAACCTACCGTTGCTGTTGACAGATACCGTAGGGTTTATCCGAAAGTTGCCCACCCAGCTGGTCGAGAGTTTTAAGAGTACCTTGGACGAGGTAAGGGAGGCTGATGTGCTGATGCATGTGGTAGATATTTCTCATCCGAATTTTATGGAACACATCGATAGTGTGAATGGAATTTTACAGGAGATTGAGAGTTTAGATAAGCCGACCATTATGGTTTTTAATAAGATCGATGCCTTCACTTATGAGGAGGCGGATGAGTTTGATTTAGAATTGACGCCAAGAAATTACGATCTTGACCATTGGAAAAGGAGCTGGATGAACAAGATTGGCGAGCGTGCCGTCTTCATTTCTGCTCAAGACAGAAATAATATTGACGAATTAAGGCGCACGGTGTACCGTGTGGCATCAGAAATACATGCATCAAGGTTCCCATTTAATACCTTTTTGTACTAAACCTAAAACGACATGAGTCAAAGACCCATACGCAAAGCGGATACATTGAAGTACCACCAGCAGCCCAAGCCGGGTAAGATTGAGGTCATTCCTACAAAGCCCTCAAACTCTCAGCGTGATCTGAGCATCGCCTATTCTCCAGGTGTGGCAGAGCCATGTAAGGAGATTGCCGCCAACCCTGAGGACGTCTACAAATACACGGCGAAAGGAAATTTGGTGGCGGTCATTTCAAACGGTACAGCTGTGTTAGGTCTCGGAGATATTGGCCCTGAGGCGTCTAAGCCAGTGATGGAAGGAAAGGGCGTATTGTTCAAAATCTTCGCTGATATTGATGTGTTTGATCTTGAATTGGACGCGGCAGATCCTGATAAATTCATTGACACTGTAAAAGCGGTTGCTCCAACTTTTGGAGGTATCAACCTCGAGGATATCAAGGCGCCTGATTGTTTCTACATCGAAAAGCGCTTGAAGGAAGAGTTGAATATTCCTATCATGCACGACGATCAGCACGGTACTGCCATCATTACGGCGGCAGCTCTATTGAATGCGTTGGAGATTTCAGGAAAAGACATTGCAACCATTAAAGTGGTCTTCAATGGTGCGGGTGCATCGGCCATTTCGTGTGCTAAATTATACCTGAGTTTAGGCGTACAGCCCGAGAACCTGTACATGTGTGATTCGAAAGGATTGATTACTTCTTCGAGAGACAGCTTGACTCCCGAGAAGGAAATTTTTGCGAAGGATCATAACCCCGTGGATTTAGCAACGGTGATTGCAGGTGCAGATGTATTTGTCGGCCTTTCCAAGGGCGGTATTGTGAGTAAGGATATGGTGAAGACCATGGCAGCCAATCCTATCGTTTTTGCATTGGCGAATCCGGATCCAGAGATCAGCTACAAAAATGCCATGGCGGCCCGTGAGGACATTATCATGGCAACGGGTCGTAGTGACAATCCGAACCAGGTCAACAATGTATTAGGCTTCCCATTCATTTTCCGAGGAGCGCTAGATGTACGTGCTACGACCATCAATGAAGAAATGAAATTGGCTGCTGTAAGAGCCATTGCTGAACTTACGAAAGAGCCGGTTCCAGAGTTGGTGAACCTTGCCTACGGTGAGAGCAACCTAACCTTTGGACCTACCTATATCATCCCTAAGCCGTTCGACCCAAGGTTGATTACTACGGTAGCCCCTGCAGTCGCTAAAGCAGCTATGGATAGCGGTGTTGCAAAGGCGCCTATTTCTGATTGGGAAGCATACAACCGAGTACTTAGCGACCGATTGGGACGCGACGATAAGTTCATCCGTTTGCTGAATGAAAATGCTTCTCAGAAGCCACAGCGTATCGTTTTTACTGAAGGAGATCAATACCGCATCTTGAAAGCAGCTGAAATTTTGATTAATGGTGGAACAGCGAAGCCGGTATTGCTTGGGCCTAAAGCCAAGATCGAGAGAATCATTGAGGAATACCAGTTGGAATTAAGCAGTGCAGAGATTGTTGATGTGATGGCCGACGCCGAGGGACGTGAAGCATATGCACAAAAGCTTTACAGTGTCCGTAAGCGCCGCGGTTGGACCTTGGCGGAATGCCGGAGCAAGATCAAGCAGCGCGACTATTTTGGAAATATGATGTTGCGTGAAGGCGATGCAGATGCGCTAATTAGCGGTTTAACCGTGAAATACCCAACCGCATTACGTCCTATTCTACGAATTATCGGTACTGAGCCTGGACTTCGCAAAGCTGCAGGTATGTATACGTTGTTGACCAAACGCGGCCCAATGTTCTTCGCGGACACCACCATCAATTTGGACCCTACAGTAGAAGAAATTATACAGATGGTGCTGAACGTGGCAGATACAGTGCGTCGTACCAACATTGAACCTAAGGTAGCTCTGTTGAGCTATTCAAACTTTGGTTCAAGCAACGGGCCGGATGCACGAAAAATGGCACAGGCCAGTAAGATTCTGCGAGAGGAGCATCCCGATCTTATCGTTGACGGTGAGATTCAAGCCAACTTCGCTTTGAACCCGGATCTCTTGGAAGAAAGTTTCCCATTCTCTGACCTTGTCGGTCATCGTGCGAATGTCTTCATCTTCCCGAACCTTGCAGCGGGGAACATTACCTACAAAATGCTTCAAAGCTTTGGAGCTGCTGAGGCTATTGGCCCTATGCTCATAGGAACACAAAAGAGTGCACACGTTTTACAACTCGGTGCTTCGGTTCGTGAGATTGTGAATATGGCTACGCTGGCGGCAGTAGATGCACGTACGCGTAAAGGGAATTAGAGCTGTTCAAGCGAATACAGTAGCGGCCTTGAAGGTGAGGCGTCATTATCAAACGGAGCCACCTGCAGGTTTAGCAGGTAATTTCCGGGCACAACATGATCGGGTATATGGGCCAATTCTGTGATGGTCCTGTGCAGGCTATTCTCCGGACAATCTCCCCAAAAACTTCTGTGGCAAGCAAGTGCGCCACCATCTTCTTCTTGGTCTACACTTGGTTGGTCAATGATGAGGTGATCAATGCCGGCCTGACGTAAGAAGGCACCTATTTCCGCATCTAAATAAGGCCAATTACTGTTGCTGTAGTTTCTACTGCGGTTGGCATCGCCGCAATCGGTTTTGAGAATGACTGTACGTACTCCTGAAGTTCCGCCTTCAGCCTCAGCTTCTTGCCAAGCCTTTTCAAAATTGGCCATAGGTACCTTACCGTTTTCGACAAGCGGGTATAAGACGAGAGCAATGGTGAAGGGGCTCTTAAAATGCTCGTGTATAGAATGACGTTCCTCAGTGATATGACCGGCAGTTTCCGTGTGAGTTCCGTGGGCATGTGGATTGAAGTCAATAGAGAAGAAATTCACACCGCCTCCCATGGCTACAGATCCCTTCCAATCGCCTAAAACGACAGGATGAAATGCAGGCGCATCAATGTACCAAGCACGCGCCACATCGCTCACCGGCATGCTTAAATCTGCAAAAGGGGTGCTAAGGTCGACCGCGTAATCTGCATTATTTAGGTGTAGGTTAATCTTCATCTTCGTGATATATCATGAGACCCGCAATTATAGCATCGCTGGTCATCCAATTCTCTGGTAAAATACGGAACCCGTCGTTAATCGGCGCTATAACACCGCTGCGAAGAGCTGCCTCAACATTTTTTCTAAATGCTTCTTCACTAGCAGTACTTAGACCGCGCTGCGGTAAATCCGTGCTGTACCTGAAGCCGTCGGCGGTCCGTAGTCGCACCATCAATCGTTCGTTTAACTGCTCGCTCACAGAGAGCGCTTCCTGAGTAATCGCTGCACCTTGAACATAGAGGATGTTATTACTGACATTCCAGAACCTGAGCGTTCCATCGAAAGAATGTGCACCCGGACCAATGCCTAAATAGGGCTCGTACGACCAATAGTGTTGGTTGTGTAGGCTTCGTTTGCCGGGTTTGGAATAATTTGACAACTCATAATGCTCGTATCCCTGTGCGCTGGCCCACATCCTCAGTTGCTCGTATTGGGCGAGCACTGCTTCTTCGTCAGGGAGCAGGGTGGTTCCATTTTTTACCTGATGAGCAAGGGCAGTATTTTCTTCCACAGTCAGGGCATAACAGCTGATGTGTGGCGGTGCATACTTCTCGAGTTGTCGCAGGTTGTTTTGCCAGCTTTCTATTGTTGAACCGGGCATCCCATAAATGAGGTCAACAGAGTAGTTTTCGAAAGCACTCTCGGTGATCCATTCCAATACTTGGTGGGACTCCTCGGCAGTATGTGCTCTATTGCTCGCGCTGAGTTCAGCAGCTTCAAAGCTTTGAATGCCCACACTCAACCTATTGATGCCCGCACCATACCAGTACTCTAGGCGCTCCGGTGTGATGTCGTCGGGATTCGCCTCCAAGGTGATCTCCACTTCCTGTGAAATGTCTTTAAATGTATGATGTATGTGCTGTAAGATGCGTTGAATCTCTTCGCTTTCCAGCAAACTTGGTGTTCCCCCACCAAAGTAAATGCTGCCTATTTGTGTGTTGTTCCACGGCGCAACAACACTTCGGGTATCGATTTCTTTGAGCATCTGACCCAAGACATCTTCTCGCGTTCTGAGGTTCGTAGAGAAGTGAAAATCACAATAGCTGCAGGCCTGTTTGCAGTAGGGGATATGAAGGTAGATGCTACTCTTCATTAGAGTATCGAGGGTAGCGTTATTTTAAACGTCGAGCCTTGGTTCAATTGGCTATCGACCAAAGAAATGCTCCCCTTATGGTATTCATCTACAATGCGTTTGGCCAAGCTCAGTCCTAGTCCCCAGCCCCTGCTTTTGGTGCTGTATCCTGGTTTAAAGATGGAGCGCTGAATATTTGACGGTATGCCTTTACCGGAATCTTTAACAAAAATGAAAATATCGGTGCCGTTCAAACGGGCTTCGACTTCTATTTCCCCCTTGCCCTCGAGGGCATCGGTGGCATTGGTAATCAGATTTTCGAGCACCCACGAGATGAGCTGTGGATTGTGCTGCGCCTGAAGATCACTGGCAATGTTCGAGGTGAAGGTTACATTTTTACCGAGGCGGTTGACCAGGTAATCAAGACTATTTTCAATCGTATTGGTAAGTGCCGTGTGGGTCAGTTCAGGTTGAGAGCCGATTTTACTAAATCGTTCCGTAATAGCTGTCAATCTATTTACATCGCGCTCCATTTCCCCAAAAGCTTCTTCCTGAGGATACTTGTCTTTGAGGTAAGCCACCCAACCGAGCATAGCACTCAACGGAGTTCCTATCTGGTGTGCGGTTTCTTTTGCCATACCCGTCCATACCTTGTTTTGCTCGCTCCTGCGGGCATTTGAGAAGGCCATGTAGCTGATGAGCAT
>DJCX01000078.1 GCA_002430755.1 Flavobacteriales bacterium UBA5939
ATACCCACAGATGCTGCCGGTGATGAGCGGGGCGTTAGGATGTAGGGTAGCTTCCTCAAAGAATTCTTTAAGCGTGGCTTTGCGATCTATCATCTCATTGAGTTGGGCTTCATTAAAGCCGGTAAGCCAATGGAGCACTTCGTGTAGTTCTTCTAGACTGCGTCCTTTTTTCTGGACTTTGGTAACGTAGTGAGGATATATTCCCGCAAAGGTCAATGCCGCGACGCGTGCATCGTGTTCAGGAGTGGTGGCCATGGCGTTTTAGAGTTTTACCTCGAAAAGATACGGTTTTACCCCAATGCAAAAAGTTTATCCCAAAAGATTCTGCCAAGGAAAAATAAAAGGCAGTGAAGCAATCCAGAAAAGGAACGATACGGCCATAGCTTTCGGGAACGGTTTCTTTTCTCGAAGAGCGGGAAGGGCCACAGCGAAAAGCCACGAGCCTTTGTACAGGAGCTGGAAGGCTAGAAGAACGATGAGCTGGGTAGGAAAGAACAATCCCAGGGCCGATAAGCTCAATACGGCGAACCATATTCCTCCAACGGTTTTGATTGCTTCTGTTTGCACGAGGGAATTTGAGAAAACGGAGATGGCCGCTCGTTTTGGTGTCGCGAGGCAGCTGATGCTTATCCATCCTGCGAGCAGGATATTGGTGATATAAATGAAATATAATCCTTCCATAGCGGTGGGTTTAAATGAGTATTCCAGTTTTCTTTTCGAGCAATCCTTGCGCGGCTAATCGGCCGCTTTCCATCGCAGCATTCAATGAGCCATTGTACAGCACATCTCCGGCAAGAAATACATTTTCCATGAGCACACTTTCACTCGGTTCTGCGGTCATTTTCAGATTACTCAGATCGGGAAGTGCTTGCTCAATATGGAAGTTGCCGATGTGGGTTATAGAGCCTACACTACAGTATTCGCGTATCTCATCTTCAACCTTCGCAGTAATTTCTTTTTCGCTCTTACTGTTGAACTCTAAGACTGTCGCTGATAGTATCTGTCGACCTTTAGCATCGGTATAGCCGTAGAGATTATTGACGAGTTTTTCGGGGTCGGCAACTAATCCAATCGTTTTTTCAGGTACGTTGGAGTTGCCAATTTCAAAATACAGGCACATGCAAGATTTCCAATCTGCTCCTTGTCCCGACATATTAGAAATCAGAGAAGAAGCGTCCGCAGTGACAATCACGCCACTATGGTCCATTTCTTCCCCAGATTTTAATACGATTTTATCGCTAGTAACAGTACTTACCTCAGTCCCAAAACGGAATTCCGTGGTATTTAGTTTGTTCTTAAGTTGCTCGCTTATGGCGCCAATTCCCGCTGAAGGGATGGTTGCATAACCTTCACCGAACATCTTGTAAACAAATTCAAACATGCGGCTTGAAGTTCGCAGCTCCGGTTCTAGGAAGATGCCCGCGAAAAAGGGTTTGTAGAATCGGTCAATGATTACCTCCGAAAACCCGAATTTCCGGAGATATTCTAAGGTGGTCATCTCTTCGCTAGCAAAGATTTCATCGATAGATTTGCGCTTCATTCTTGCATTGAGACGGAGCACTTTTATTTTATCCCCGAAGCTGCCAATCTTCGCAGTGACGGTTGGGATGAGCATTTTAAAATCTCTTAATGGATCCCCAATCACGTAACGTCTTCCACCGACATAAATCTGAGCCCCTGATGCCAAGCGTCGAAGATTAAGCGCATCATAGTCCAGGTATTTTTTAGCCATTGGGTAGCCGTCGAGCAATACTTGAAAACCGATATCCAGGTGGTGATCGCCCACAGATACGGTGCGTACACGTCCACCTACACCATTAGATTTTTCTAAAACAATAGGAGAATAGCCCGCCTTTTCTAGTTCAAAGGCAGCAATGAGACCGCTAATACCGGCGCCAACAATGTATATGGTTTCTTTCGATTCCATGGCAGTTTCTCTTAAGGGTGTAAAGAGTAAACCGCTAGAATTCGAATAAGTTTATCGCCAAGAAAGTAAGTCGCTTTTTTTTGCTAAAACTCTCTAGTTTGACCAGGTTTCAGCATCATTATTTGATTACCATGCTTTAACCAAATAGAAATCCTTGAACTAGGGTTTCTAACTTCGTTTGTCTTCCATTCTAAATCACGAATTGCGAGAATATATTCAGTGAATTCGAGATGTCCCACAGACCAAATATCTTCGGCCTTGCCCATAGTCTCGCAAAACTTGATCATGTTATTCCATCGAGTAGAGTCACCAAATTCCCAAGAATGTCCCCACACATAGAGAAGTTTTAAATCATCACTTTTGAGATTTATGTACTTTTCTGCATGTTCGAGCACTCTACTATCATGAGTTGTGGGTGGCCAAAACAAGAATTGGTCTGAATCTGGGATGCTATAAGTATGGGTGTCGTCAATAGTACGGCCGTTAACAAAACCCAATTCTCTTGCGAGTTCACCAATAATTGTATCTGTTTTTCCGAAAGGATAAGCCATGCTTTTCACCTCAATATTTTTGTCTTGAAAATAGCTTATATCCTCGGCGAGCTCTTTGCGAACCTCGTCGATAGAGACGGTGGTAAAGTCTTTGTGGTATTGACCGTGAGCAGCTATTTCGTGGTTCTTGTAAATTACATCTAGAGAATCTGTTGGGACATAACGTTGGTATACAGTATCTCCATTAGCCAAAGGCCAACCCTTTACAGTTCCTATATACCCAGAATTTAGATTAAACGTGCCAATTAGTTTGTGTTCGTCGAAAAGCGAGGCAAGTTCCACATCTTGAATAGTTCCATCGTCGTAACTTAAGATTAGTGCTTTTTGAAAGCCTCCCGGGTAGGTTATAATTGGTGAAGTCTTATTCTGTGGCATGCAAGAAGCCAACAAATAAAGAATGAGTATCGGTTTGAATTTCATTAGGGATTGTGGATATCGTAGAATTGAACCACACCTTTTAGTTCATTCGGTGAGCCTACTAAAACAGAAACAATCTTTTTTTCACGGAACAATTGATCCATCTCGTGAAGCCCTGTTTGAGGTTCAATGAATATTGGTTTTTTTGAGCCCATTTGCTCGGCCACAAGATTGCCGGAATCTTGAGCGTTTTCTATTGCTCGGCGAATATCTCCATCGGTAATTATGCCCAACACGTTATTTCTGTTCCCAATGCAAGCAAGCCCTAAACGACCTTCAGAAATTTTCAAGAGTACTTCCTGCAATGAATCTGCGGGTTTAACGAATGGAACCTCAGTAATCATGAGGTCTTTAGCCTTCGTCAGTAAACTCTTGCCTAAGGTTCCCCCTGGGTGCAAGGCAGCGAACTCTTCTTCGGAGAAACCCGACAGCTCCATAACTGTAGCACAGATGGCATCGCCAATCACTAGGGCAGCGGTGGTGCTTGTTGTAGGTGCTAAATTCAACGGGCAAATCTCCTTATCCACCTTACACTCAAGGTGCACCTTAGAGTAGCTTGCCAAAGTGCTGTTGTGGTCGTTGGACATTCCAATGACGCTCTTTGATCTGCTGTATTTTAACAGGTTGATGAGCTCAGCCGTTTCCCCTGAATTTGAAAATGCGAACAGTACATCATCCACTTCTATCATCCCAAGGTCACCGTGATAGGCCTCGCCAGGATGAACAAAGAAAGAAGGCACACCTGTTGAGGAAAAGGTAGCCGCAAGCTTTCGTGCAATGATGCCGCTCTTGCCCATTCCGGTAAAGATGAGCTTACCATTACATGCCATGATTATTTTTACTGCAGACTCGTAGTCATTCGTATCGTGCTGTGCTAAATCTAGGATAGATTTTGCCTGTGCTTCAATGGACGCTATGGTTCTGTTGTTGATGCTCATGGCTCTAAATCAATTCCTTTACTAAGGCTTCTAGATCGCTTAATGCCAGCATATTTGGGCCGTCTGAAAGGCCTTCGTCAGGGCGTGGGTGCGTTTCCAAGAAAAACACATTAGCGCCCCACAGTTTCGCGGTCTTGGCAAAATAAGGCACATAGGCGCGGTTTCCCCCAGTGGTTCCATCGTTACTGCTAGTCTCCTGCGCACTGTGAGTACAGTCCATGACAACATGATCAGTAAGTGTCCCTAACTTTTGGAGGTTGCGGAAGTCTACCACAAGCTCACTCGGTCCGAAAAGCGTACCGCGTTCAGTTAACCAAACCTGGTCATTACCGGTAGATTTTACCTTATCAACTGCGAATTTCATTTTCTCTGCATTGAGAAACTGTGCTTTCTTGATATTGACAATCTTGCCCGTCTTTCCGGCTTCAAGAAGCATATCGGTTTGACGGCAAAGGAACGCGGGAATCTGAATGATATCGACGCGGTGTCCGTAGCTGGCAATCTGTTCAGGGGTATGAAAGTCGGTAGTGATAGGCAGTCCAAATTCATCTCGAATGGTTTCCAGCATGGCAATACCTTCTTCGATACCCGGTCCACGAAAACTGCTTAAAGACGTACGATTGGCTTTATCAAAGCTGGCTTTAAAGTAGATTTCTACATCCAGTTCTTTTTTTATATGGGCCAATTCCGCTGCGACTTCGCGCAGCAAATCCATACTTTCAATAACACAGGGTCCAGCAATGATTTTCATGTTGTGCTCTCGTGGGTTTCGCCTAGAATACAACGTCCGTATTCTTTAATACGTATCAAAAGTAGGGAATCGGCAGGGAAGTCAGGCTAGCCTCTAGGCCACTGCACTTCCTTTTCAAAGAATCCGACGGAAATTACCAGGTAGAGAATGTCGTTCTCCTCATGCATGGACACATCGTACCAGCTTCTTCTTTTGAAGACGAAGAGTTCACCTTCCCAATGGTCGCCCTTGTTCTCTAAGTTTCTCAGATTGATTTTCCCGACAACTTCTGGCTGATCGGAGGAGATGATTTTTCCAAAAAGGTCGCCACTGTCCTCGTAGATTTCTACGATAGAGTTCTCCTTGCCTGTATTCCAAGTGCCTGTAATGGATGTTTGAGCATTCGTCCAGATGGAACAAAAGAGAATACACAACAGTAAAAAGAGCTTTTTACTGCCAATCATAGCTTGGCTGTAAACCACGAAGACCCATATCTACAACATTTTCATCGGCCCCTTGATCCACGTCCCAATTGCCATTTCCGTTTTTATCGACCCACTCAAAGCTTTTGTTGGTTGATAGAGACATGGTGATGGTTAAATCCTCAGTTTCATCACCGTTGATTACTAATGGTGTATTGAAATTACCGGTGACCACACAAGATCCTGCCGGAATAGGAGAGGTCGTAGCAAGCGGATTTGGAACTGTTGTACCGCCCTCGGGTGTTTGGCCGGTTTGTAGTCCTCCGATGCTCTTGAAGGCCCAGAATCCTTGTTTTTTATTTTCGTTTACCTCTACGGTTTCACCGCCTATTTCAAAATCTTTGATGTATTGGTTGAAGCCCACAAAACTTGCCAAGGACGCTGTGTAGGGCTCATTATTGTAGTGAAAAACAACATCGTAATTCTGGTAGGACAAGGAGAGTCTAACCCATTCATAGGTGCCCGCATTTAGCCTTGAAAGTGGAATCTCAAGCCATAGCTCACCGGGTGCAGCAATCTCTGCACGGCGAAAGTCAATGGCGTTATCCCCTCCCTTAGTGGTTTCAGGAGCATGGTATAGAATTTCACCTTCCCCCAGTTGAGTATAAGGC
Source organism: Flavobacteriales bacterium UBA5939 (assembly GCA_002430755.1). Classification (GTDB taxonomy): domain Bacteria; phylum Bacteroidota; class Bacteroidia; order Flavobacteriales; family Schleiferiaceae; genus UBA10364. The sequence continues at coordinate 5,657 of DJCX01000078.1, forward strand.
GTCGGTGCCAACTCGAGGTAATGTGCACTGATGCTGTTAAACATCGGGTTTTGACCGGCATTACCAAAGGGAAGAGCAGCGGGTAAACCGTTGTTGCCCAGTCTATCTTGAGTGTCGTCGACCACAAGTTTTACCATAAGCTTAGGATTTCTATTGCTTCTACAAGATGATAGCCCAGCTGTAATGGCAATGAGCATTAATAGGGTGTTCCAATTCAGTTTCATAACAAGGGTCTTTAGGTCTTAAACGTAAAGATTTTCTCTACCGTACCGTCGTCGTAGATAAAGATGAGGGGAATATCCGTTCTAAAGTTAGTTTCGCGACCTAAGAAATCCACAATCTTGATGAGGTTACGCTCGGGCTCCACAGGCAATTCGTCGCAGGGCGGCTCGAGATTTCCGATCCACTGTATCTGTCCTTGACCGCTAGTAATACGCTCATCAAGGTACTCGAGCAGTCCAGTTTTCACATGTGCACCGTAGCTATCGTCAAGGGCAGCAAGAAAATCGGCATATTGAAATCCATAATCCTTGCGGTAGTAAGTATCGGAGAGTACGGCACCTTTGATAAGGTCTTGCTTGTTTTCTAAAACAGTCCCTAGTGAAGAGGTGTCGAGGTCCGTTAATAGGGTATCGAGATAGGCATTAAAGACATCTTTGTAATAGGGAACATCGAGCAAGCGCTCCACGAGTGGGCGGTTACTTTCGTGCCAATTGTTGAGGTTTCTATCCGTCCAATCGATCCCAAACCAATCAATACCAAACGTATTATCAAGATCATACTCTATGAATACAAATTTGCCGTTGGAAGGCTGTCGGTACAGGTAGAAGTTGTTCTTGTTGAAGGCGTGACCGTCCCAATGCCCAATGAGTATTTCTGTGGCTAGTGTTTTCAGGTAGTGATTGACTTCAAAGTTGCGTTCCATGTAACACGGAAAGTCGCTGTCGCTAATGTTGTTTAAAGAGTCTAAAAAGAGAATAAATGCACTGTAATCGTTTGAATCCTTGTTGGTCTTAAGCTCGTAGACACTACGGTAAGAATTTGGGTTGCTGCCCCAATAATTCAGGTCCGCACCCCAGCTTGCTTTGTAGAGGTTGCCGCCGTCATCATCAATGAATCTTTTTTGGAGAAACTCATCGTCAATATGTTCAACATTGAGGTAAAGACCGCGGTAGTTTCCATTGAGGTAGAGCTTCACAAAGCTTGTTCTTGAAGCAATTAGTCCGTACCGCTGCAGAAGATGTAGGCTTGTCCAGTAGCGCAATAAGGAAGGGTCATTGTGCTGGCCTATCAAGTTCATTTTTTCAATGCCCTTGAATTTTTGACCTTGCACATATTCGTTGAAAGACACTTTAAAGCCTTTCTTTTTGGCATTTCTAGAGGTGTTTCCGCGGACCCTAAATCCTACGCTCTGAAGGGTATCTGAAAAATTGGCGCTATGGTAGCGGAAAACTGCTGGAAAGTGATGGTCGGTAAAGAGGCTGTCGCCCAATAGGCTGTTTAGATCAGGAGCCGATACGGTGATGTGTATTTCTGCGACTTCGTCCTGTAAGAATGCCTCGTTATTTTCTGGGTGCTCGAAGGCTTGGCCTAGCAAGAGGGTGGGGAGTAGGGTGAGTAGAACGAGGAAGGGGTGTTTCATTGATGAGTCCTTGTCGACTCAAAAGTAAGAAATAGCACTCGGGCGCCTCTAAATAGATAGATCATTTATGAAGTGGACAATCAGGTGTTTTAAACAAAAGTGGATTTTGTGAGATATCACCACTAACTTTTTAAGGAGTGCTCTTTACATGAAGTTGTCCGCCGTAGCTGATGTATTTAATTGCGTTTGCTTAGGGAATAACCCTTGATCTAATGAAAATTTAGAATTCTGCGGTTGAAATAGTGAAAAAGAGGATGAAAGGGGGAAGTGCTATGGCGGGCAA
>DJCX01000081.1:0-17459 GCA_002430755.1 Flavobacteriales bacterium UBA5939
GTGTGGATCATAAGTTTACTTGCGCCGGGTATTATTCTATGGTTCATTGGTCGGCCTAATGTACACATTGGCGCCAGTGCTTGGCTGTATGCTTTAGTAGCATTTGTATTCTTTAGTGGTGTACTACGGTTACATATACGCCTGCTGGCACAGAGTATGCTGATGGTGTTCTTGTACGGTAGTTTTGTGTGGGGGGTATTGCCCCACGATCCGTCGATCAGCTATGAGGGGCATTTAAGTGGGGCAGTAGTGGGCTTTTTACTCGCTGTTTGGTTTCGAAAGATTGAACCTATTGAGTCACTTAAAGACCAGAAGCCAATTTTTGAGGAGGAGGTTCCTTGGGACGATTGGAAACACCCCATGGAGCGTTCGTTGCATTTCGAGGAGGTTATCCCAACTCCTGATACACCGTCGACACGGCCACAAGGCCAGCAGTTTCGGTACGAAGACGGCTCGAGCCCAGATGAATTGGCTTAGCACCAGCATCTATGGCCAATTGAATCTCCGCGGGAGAAAAATCTCCTTCAGGACCAATCATGATAGTTGTTGCTACATTAGCATCAAGAACTTCTTTCAACGACGATTTATGACCATTTTCACAATGGGCTATTAACAGGTTAGAATGTTCTTGAGCGATGAATTCCTTGAATGATAAAGCCGTCTGTACTTGAGTTAGATTTCCTTTTAAACTCTGCTTCGTTGCACTAAGAACAATTTTACGTAGTCGCTCCTCCTTAATGACCTTACGCTCACTACGGTCGCAAATGATGGGCACAATTGTATCAATTCCCATTTCAACTGCCTTTTCGACAAACAGCTCGATGCGGTCCATATTCTTAGTTGGAGCGATAGCGATAGTCAAGGAATAAGGAACGGTACCAAAATTGGATTCTACTTTATTAAACGATCCGTAAACCTTTGATTTAGAAGCGAATGATATTTCACCCTGATAAAGATTTCCATCGCCCGTGATAAAGTCAATACGATCACCTATGGATTTCCTTAGGACCTTAACACAGTGCTGAACTTCAGCTGCATCGAGCTGAAATTCCTTACCAGTGATATGTCCTAGAAAGAGCTGCATTAGAATTTAACTTTTGCCGAAGCCGAAATGCTCAGATCGGACGATTCACCTGCGAGAAATTTGTAATAGCCGGCGATACCAATCATAGCTGCATTGTCCGTAGTATACTGAAATGGAGGTATATAGGTGTTTAAACCAACGCGTTCACCCAATGCGGTGAGCCTCTTCCTTAATTCGGAGTTCGCGCTAACACCACCAGCAATAGCGACATGTTGGCAACAGGTGGCTTTAATGGCCATCTCAAGTTTTTTAAATAGTACATCTAACAAAGCATTCTGATAGCTCGCACAAATGTCTGCCCTGTGATTTTCAACAAAATTTGGATCCTGTTGTACTCGTTTTTGAAGCGCATACAAGAAACTGGTCTTCATGCCTGAGAAACTGAAGTTGTAACCGTCTACTTGCGGACGACCGAATTCGATGAATTTAGGATTCCCTTCTTTAGCCAAGCGGTCTATGTGCGGACCTCCGGGGTAGGGTAAACCTATGATTTTAGCGGCTTTATCGAAGGCTTCACCTACGGCATCATCTATGGTTTCACCAAGAATACGCATGTCTTTAGGGCTATGAACTTCGACAAGTTGGGTATGACCACCACTTACCGTAAGACACAGAAATGGGAAACCAATAGGCGTCTTGTGGGCATCTTCTATCAGATGTGCTAGAATGTGTGCATGCATGTGATGCACAGGAATCAAAGGAACATCCAAAGTCATGGCTAGACTCTTTGCGAATGACGTTCCTACTAGTAACGAACCCATTAAGCCTGGACCGTTAGTAAAAGCGATGGCATTTAGCTGTGAAGGTTCGATATTTGCTACCTTTAAAGCACGGTCAATAACAGGCACTATGTTCTGTTGATGCGCCCGCGAAGCCAATTCAGGAACGACACCACCATACGCCGTATGTACCGCTTGAGAAGCAACTTCATTGGACAATACACTATTTCCGTGCAGCACTGCAGCGGAGGTATCGTCGCAACTACTTTCAATTGCCAATATGTAAGGAGTGTTGCCCATGAATGAGTCAAAAGTACAGCAAAATCGGCTGAAAACTTGGCGTTACTATGCCTTGATGTCGGCTTTTTCCGTCCTTTTGATATTGGCCTTAACGGCCACTGTCACTTTGAATTCAAGACCTTTCCAAAAGTGGCTATTCGCCGGTTACGTGGCACCTTCATTGGCAGAGAGAGAACTATCTATTGATTTTTCAGGCTTTGATTACCAGTTCCCAAGCTCATTTTACTTTGGGCCAACCACGGTGAATTTTAAAGACAGTGCTTTGTTTACGGTCAAGGGTATTGAGTTGAACGATGTATTCTGGTCATCTCATATCGGCGTTCGAACCATTCTTGTGAATCAATGCGAACTGCATTCACCCTTGGACGGCGAACGGGTGAAGGGCTTCATTAATAGCTTCAATTCGGACTCAGACAATGCTGGACAATCATTTCAAGCAACCATAGGTGCGATTTATATTGATTCAATCAATGGTAGCACCAGCAATGATATCTCCTGGACTATCAGTGGTGAAAGTAGGAATGTGGTCCTTAATGATGAATTGAACGTAGAGGATGTATCTCTTCTTGCTATGCTAAACGGTATGCAGTTCGAAGTGGGAGCCACAAACATCTTTAAATCATCAAACGGTCGAATTCAATTAGATTATGTATTGAATTCTGACGGAATAGCTAAAACCTACGGCGGCGTGAGCGGTTTTGTGGATTCCTTGTATTTGGAGGGATCAATCCAAACAGATACTTCTATTGAACTGGCTTCACTAGGTATTGAAGAGTATGAGCCTGTTTTGAAGGCATGTGAATTTTCGTTTAATGGCTTATTATACGACTCCAAAGTCTCGGGTCGCATAATAGGAGGGAATTCTAGCTACTCAATGCGCTCAACATTGACTCAAGAGGAGTCGGATTCTTACAACATAAGTTCCGATTTAGATTTAAGTCGTGAATTCTATAATTGGCCAATTTTTAATGGTTTTGAGCCTGTTTTAGGCGTTTTTCGTCCAAAAAACGCTCAAATTGATGTAAAAACAGATTTTTCTGACCTTTCTTGGTCAACCGTTTTGACGGATAAAAACAACCGCTGGGAACTCTCCAGTGAAAGTCAAAACAATCCTGTTCGAGGAATACTAATAAGTAACGAGATAGCGCTTGGACCTGTTGAATCTGCCAAGGCTCAGTTAAGCATTTTGCCCAATTTAAGCGCAGTAATTGATGGGGATGATTTTGAAATATTAGCTGCTCTTCCCGAAATACGTTCCAACGGTATGAAGGTTAAGGGGTTGAATGCACGCTTTGAACACCGGAAAGATAAAGACTCACTTTGGCTCAGCTCGCTTGATTCAAAGTGTGATATCGAATTGAATTACAGTCGTGTAGGAATGCTCAATAGTATTTCTGGGCAATTGAACACACTCGATTTGGGATTAATAGATCCCCTTGACACAGGACAGCGATTAACAGCCACAGCAAATATTAATTTTACCGACGAAGGATTAGGTTCTGTTTTACTGCAAGATGTCGTATTAATGCGTCCTGAAGACGTGATTTTCCTTAGAGAATTATCCTTAACTCATGTTTTAGGTGCAAAGAGTCGAAGCTTAGTGTTATCAAGTGATGTACTTGATTTTTCAGTCAATGGGGATTGGGATTTCACAGTTTTTCCAAAGGTTGCTTCCCATGTATTCCAGGACATCATCGTACAAAAAGAAGAACTATGGCCACAAGCGGCATTTAAATTTGATATTCAAGCGGGTAATATAGGTTGGCTCGCAGATCTCATACACCTTGATGTATTCCTCAGTGAGGATACACACATCTTTGGGAAGTATAATGGTACACGTAAGATGTGGTCCACGACTATGTTCATTCCTGAAGCGACCTATGAAAACAATAGCGGAAAGGATATTGTCTTGGCCTCTTCCCAAACACAAGATGTTCACAATACCACGCTAAAGGCTGACAAACTGAAATTTGATACTTGGAACTTTGCGAAGGTGAACCTCAGTTCGAACGGGATTGTTGGGCCAAAGAGGATAGCGTTCTCAGGTGTTGTCGAAGATTCTATCCCGAGTGAAATAAATTTGGAAGGATCTCTGTTAAGCGGAGAGGCGGCTATTACAGATGCAGCCTTCAACATTGGGGAATCGCAGTTTGCACTATTAGATACTGCCCAACTTCAATGGCAGAATGCGCAATTAAATGTGGATTCTTTAATTCTCGCTGGCGACGACGGTAGCTTCGTACTTGATGGTCAACTATTTGATACCGATGCTCCTGAGATTGAGCTCGGTCTAGAAGGTTTTAATTCAAAGGTGGTGAATTACCTATTTCGCACACCAGAGGCGTTGTTTTCTGGTACATGGAATGCACAATTAACGTTTAAAGATTCATTTTTCCGACCGTTTATAAATGGACAGATTGAGGTTGACGATTTTGGTTTAAATAATTATGAATACGGTCGGTTCACGGCGAATGCCGAAGTTGAAGACTTAACACGTTTAAGTGCATTCGGCCAATTACGACAAGGTACATCCAGTTCCTTTTCCTTTAGTGGGGACTACGATTTTACAACCCATGAAGTTGATTTAAGAGCAAGTATAGATGAACTTGCTGTCGATCCTTTTAACCCGCTGTTTAATGGGATTCTAGATGAATTCAGTGGTACGCTTCAAGGTGGATTAGAATGGTACGGTCCTCTGGAAACATACACACTGAATGGTGCGTTTACCATGCGTGACGGTCATTTTATTGTGCCTATAGTTGGTGCTGAATTAAGCGCTTCTGAGCCCGTTGAATTGGTTATTACTGAAGATGAAATTGCACTAGACACTGCTCAATTCTATGTGCCAAAGGATAGTACTACTGCAATAGTCTTTGGCGGTATTCATCACAATAAGTTCGACAGTTTAGTATTTGACCTAAAACTTCACAGTGATAGTATACGAGCGGTTGATTTAAGTAGAAATATTGACGGCTACTTTTATGGTACTGCAGTAGTAGAGGGGGACCTCGTCCTAGAAGGACCTTTGGAACAGTTACATTTGGACCTAGCCTTAGCTACAAAAGACGGTACTAACTTTAAGATTCCTTTGGATAACCCAACTGCGGTTGAAATGCCGAGCTACATTCGTTTTAGTGATGCTGGATTGCCTACAGCAGATAGTGTTTTTGTTCAAGAACTGGAATATTTCACCACGGATATAGCCATTGAGGCAACGCCAAATGCTGATGTGGAGCTCGTGCTTGATGAAGTATTAGGAGATGTAATCAAAGCTCGCGGAAGCGGTAATATGCGTCTTAAAATTTTAGAAGACGAAAGCCTAGAGTTGTACGGTTTGTACACGCTGGTTTCGGGCGATTATCTGTTTACTCTGCAGAATATTATTAACAAGCCTTTTGAGATTATACCTGGTGGCACCATTTTATGGAGTGGCGACCTCTATGAGGCACAAGTAAATATTGACGCGAAATATTCTCTTTCCACCGACCTTCAAGGTTTGGTCTCAAATGCGAATTACAACAACGAGAATGTCAATGTGGATTTGATCATTAATCTAAGTGGTGCCTTAATGAATCCAGACATTGCATTTACAGTAGATTTGCCAAATGCGCCAGCAAGTTATTTAGAGGAACTTCAAAGGCACTTTTTAAGCGAAGATGCCATGAATTATCAAGCATTTTCATTGCTCCTCCTAGGTGAATTCTACCAGCAAGATTTGGCGGTACAGGAGGGCTTTGACTTTAGCGGTTCTGTAAGCAGAAACACGTCGGAATTGCTCGTTAGTGAATTTGGAAGTTGGCTGGCCGCAGGAATTGGTTCATATGTCGACTTAGAATTGGACTATACAAGTGGAACCAATCCGTATGAGGTATTAGGTACTACCCAGAATAATTTGAATCTCGGTCTAGGAAAAGATTTCCTTGACGGTAGACTGAGCGTAAATTCTTCTTTGGACATTCCTATAGGTCAATCCGGCGCTTCGACGCTTTTACTTGGCGATACAGAGGTGATATACTCATTGACTAAGGACGGAAGAATCAAACTCAGAGCGTTTAACAGAAGCAATCGTAACGATCCTCTCATGCAAAATTCTGGTCCGTATACACAAGGTGTAGGGATCTTATTTCAAAAGGAATTTGAATCAGTACTCAAGGACTAGCTCTGTCCTTCAATGAGAGCAATGGCCTCTACAAGTGAATCTACGTAGTGATTAGGTACAGCAGTATGCGGCTTTAATCCATGTCCAGTCTTAACTCGAATGGTAGTTACTCCAGCATTCTGACCGGCTTCGATGTCTCTTGGTGAATCACCTACGAGAAAGCTTTGCGCTAAGTCAATATTGAACCTATCCTTTGCTGCCAAGAGCATGCCTGGCGAAGGTTTCCGGCATTCACAAGGAATCTTGTATTCTCGAACTTCACCTTCAAAACCGCCGTGAGGGTGGTGCGGGCAGAAGTAAATGGCCTCCACAAAGGCGCCTTGCTCACCCAATTGAGTCTCCATCTTTTTATGAATGTTGCCCAATTCTTCGATAGTACACAAGCCGCGTGCGATAACGCTTTGATTTGTGACCACAACTACGAGATAACCGAGCTTGTTCAACTTCTTGATACAATCGGCTGCGTACGGGTATAATTCAAAGTCCTCAGGTCTATGAATAAGATCAGTATCTATATTGATCACCCCGTCTCTATCCAGGTATACACACTTTTGGGGCCTGTTTAAGTTGCGTGCAGCAACCTTACCAGAGGAAATAGCCTGTTCTACCTTTTCCAATCGGTCCGGAGTACCCATGTCTTTGAGATACTCAGGAGTATTGTAGGCATAGACATTGAGTCGCTCGTGAAGGGTGGGGAAGATGTCTTTTCCGAAATCGGCTTTAACGCCTTCTTCAAGGTGTTCTAAAACCACGGGGTTGAAAACATAGGCCGCTGCATTAACTAGATTTCTGTAAACAAGGCCTTCTGGGTGCGGCTTCGCATAAAAGGCACATACCTTGTCGTTTTCATCAACATCCAGCAAATCACTATCGTAAGGATGATCATTCGGGTGAACCACTAACGTAGCATCCGCACCCTTCGCTTGGTGGAAGGCAAATAGTCGATGTAAATCCATATTCATCATTACATCACCGTAGAGGACAATGAACGGCTCCGTCAAATGCTCTTGTAGGGCTTTTACACCACCTACAGTTCCTAACGGAGTTGGTTCGACGTAATAGTGTATACGTATTCCAAAGGCTTCTCCCTTTCCAAAATGGTCTTCAATGTGATGGTATAAATGGTTGACAATGAGCCAGACATCAGTAAAGCCGTGGTCTTTTAGAAGGTTGATTTGATACTCAAGTATGGGCTTGCCGAGAACTGGCATCATAGGCTTGGGAATATCGTCTCTGACTTGTGCAAGACGGGTTCCTTTACCACCGGCAAGAATGAGTGCTACCTTCATAGTTAGATGTTTGCTCAAACCTAAGAAGCTTTAAGGAGCTAAGAAAGTCTTGCGGCGAAAGATTCTTAACATCATCATATAGAGTATCAATACGGACTCTTGTAAGACGGTAGAAGAGATTTAATACTCTAATTTGTTGAATAGGAAGTAGTTCAATATTTAACGTAACGGACCCCTCTTTGAGCACCAAGTTTTTTTCAAATTTTTGAGTCCTAACTATTGCAAAAATGAAAATAGCCGTTACATTTGCAACCGCAATTGAAGCACGGTCCGGTAGTTCAGTTGGTTAGAATACAAGCCTGTCACGCTTGGGGTCGCGAGTTCGAGTCTCGTCCGGATCGCCAACAATTAGAAAAGCCCTCGGAGAAATCCGGGGGCTTTTTCTTTACATACGTTAGCGCTTTTTCTTTTTGGTTCTTGTTTTGTGCAGTTCACAATACCTGCTATCCGGTATTGCCTCGCGTTCGCATTTTGCACCACTTGCTGTTTTGAATCCACACTTTCTGAAAACTGCTTTCTTTTTAACGACTTTCTTCTCACGTAAGTAGGGTAGATCCGATGTTCGCTCTGGAAGACAAACACTGCAGGGCAACAAACCTCGTTGTAGCGCAATGCGTTCATCAATATGAATTTGCCCGTTTTTCAAATATCGACAACCGTCGATGTGATAGCGTGCACCTGATGCGTTAATACCTCGTGTGGTAAAAACCACGATTTCAGAAACCTCTGTAGAGTCAGAATGCGATTGTGCGTTAACTTGCGTACTAACCAACCAGCAAAAGCCTACCAATACAATGCGTAATAGATTCCTCATCTCGGCAAAACTATCTATTCTTTGTCTAATAATGGGCTCAGTTCAGGGATTTGCGCAAATGACTTCTATAAACTTTGATTATCTCACTGTGGATGAAGCGCCCAAAGAGCCTATAGGATTTGTAGGTACGGGCGTAAGTATTCATCATCCGTCACTACCCATTTATGGTGGTATCCGATTAAATAACGCTGCTGTTGGTATTCGGGCTGGATATTACACATTTGGATACCATGCCGGTGCTAGGTTATCGCTTACTGATCAGTGGTTTATTCACCCTCGGTTGATGTATACCACCGGCGGTGGAGCTGAAAGCAATGACGGTTCTGGTTGGTTTATAACACCAGCAACTACATTGGACAGGCGATTTGGTGATTACACCTTAGGTGTGGGTGCACAATATAGTTATGTGAGTACTGGAGTGATTACAGGTTCGAGCGCCTATTTCAGCCTCAATAAACAGATTGACTTTAAACAGAAAGGGCTCAAACCCTTTCATACACAGCTTTTTACGAATACAGTGTACAGTTCGTTAAATGAAAGAAACAGTGACATAGGCTTCATCGGAGTTGGGGGACGTTCCTTCCAGAACAGGACCTATCAAAGTGTATACTTGACTGCTGCGGTGACTGATTTAGGCGGTTATATGGACGTTTATGGTGGCTATGGCCTTTGGGAGCAGTTTGGAGCATGGCGATTCTTAACCGAGGTGAATTTTGGTACCGGCGGTGGAGGTCGAGCACCTGCTGGCGGTGGATTGCTCTATGGTGCCGGTGGTGAGGTACAATACCATCACAACCAATACTTTATGGGCGGAAGTGCTGGAGTTTTAAAAAGCTTGGATGGACCGTTCTACTTTTCATTTATCGGCCTTCATTTGGGTACCGATTTTAATTTCACAAGTACTCAAAACGAAATAGGCTATTTACCCATGGATCTCAGCATTGAAAATGGGATCAGAACGTATCTAGGAGAAGACGGCTTCTCAAATCTGGGCATAGCGTTCCGACTTTACAGAAAAGGCATGATTCAGCTTCGAGGCGAGAGTTATTGGGCCTTTACAGACGGTAGGGGTGCCTATGCAGAAGGTTTGTTTGGCTTGCGCCTTCAGCCAAATATATGGTTTGTTGAAACGCAGGTAGGTGCCGGAGCAGGTGGTGGAATTAACCTATGGGGTGCTGCCGCGCTAGCCTTTGTTAATGCGGGTTTTGAAATACCTGTAAACGATTATTGGGATATCACAGGTCGCGGTATCTACAACGTGTATTCCTCTCAAGCATTTCCTACTTACGGGTGGCAATTGGGCATGACCTTTAATATTCCTTTTAATACCCAATTCTGATGCGCAGGTTGTTGCTCCTATTTTTCGTGGTATCCCATCAATACGCAATGGGTCAGGGTACTTCCATGACTCTTATGTTTGAGCCGTTGGAATCTTCCAATAATATGATGTGGGTGACCCAGCGCTTTGAGTTAGTCAAGGATTATACGAAGACCAAAACCTCCATCTCTGGTGGTTTAGAGACCCAAAGTGCCGTCATGGGTAATTATGGTGGTTTCTATGCCTTTGGGTTTACGGGAGGTGTATATCAATATTTACGTCCATGGGTATTTGCTCATTTTGGTGGATCGATAGCTTCTGGAGGGGGTGCAGGCGCTCCTGACGGCGATGGATTAATGTACCGTGGGTATGCGGGAATGAGTGTTAAGAGCAAATACGGGATAGTGGATGTAGCCTATAATCATATAAATTTTCCTTCAGGTGCTATTACATCAAATCATATATCTATAGGCTATACACATATACTTCCGTATGTAATGGACGATAGTAACCATAACTATTATTATCCCACCTATTTTGAATTAGTCACTGGTCTCTGGTTCTTAGGTCCAGAGGATGCTTCTCGCAATAGTGAACCGGTGCAAAGTGCCTATGCAGGTGTACGTGTTGGGCAGTATTTGAACACCTATCACACCGTTGGAGCTGAACTGCAACTAGGGGCTGGCGCCTTGGGCAATATTGACGGATACATGAATTACTCCATGGGGTTAAGATTCAACACACCTTCTCAACGCTTATTTTTTCGTGCACATCTAGGATCCGGCGGCGGTGGCGGTGTGTACACAGGTGGTGGAATATCCACTATGGTAAGTGCTGGAACGCAGTTTGGTGGGCATCAATTCAGCGTAGGGCAATGGACAGCATTAAGTGATGAAGCTTCTATTCCGTTTCTTTCGTACAGCCGGCATCTGGATTTCAAAAGCTCCTTAGGTTTTCATTATCGAGGAGGTAAGTACAGTGCTGAGGATTCACGTGAGGTAGCCTTAAAAGTGCTGGCTGGAGTGGGACAACAGCGTTCTCCCGGCATAGATCGAAACGGCAATCCTTATAATACTATGTCAGGTATAGCTATGGGACTAGGCATTGAGGCATGGAGTAATGAGAATTATTCGTTGGATGCCTTTGGTCATACGTTCTGGGCGGCCAGTGGTGGTTACGGTGCTTATGCAGAGGGGTTGTTTAGTGCAGCGTTTATGAAAAAAGGTGAGACGCTTAGATGCGGTGTTGACCTGACATCTGGAATAGCTGGTGGTGGTGGAATAGAGGTGGGTTCTGGCCTAATGATTGCACCTGGAGTACAGGTGGAATGTAAAATTGGCCCCTTATCAAATCTCAAAATGAACCTCAGACAAAAATACTTCCCAGGAGGCACCTACAGTCCCGTATATTTTGGTGTGGAACTAATTCAATCCTTGCCTGTTCACTTGTGGTAAGTGCCTAAATTTGCAATATGAAAAAGATTCTTACATTCCTCATAGCCATTAGCAGTCTGTCTATTTATGCACAGGGAAACTTTACGGATGCCTCCGGCAAGAAACAAGGCAAATGGGTGAAGAAATACGAGAGTGGAAAAACCAGATATACGGGTACCTTTAAGAACGATATACCTGTAGGAACATTCACTTATTATTTTGAAAGAGAGGGCGGTAAGATGTCTGAGATCTCCTACAGAGGTATAACAGGCGTGGGCTATGCGAAGCTTTACCACAGATCTGGTGTCCTTCAAGCTGAGGGGATTTACAATGCGCAATTGAAAGACAGTACTTGGACCTATTACTCCAGAAGCGGTGTATTGACGCAGCGCGAGGATTATAAAATGGGGGTACTTGAAGGCAAACAGTTGACCTATTGGGAAAACGGCAGGGTTAGTCAGCGTATAGACTTTGTTGGTGATGAGGAAAACGGCAGTTGGATTCGAAAATGGGACAATGGAACAATGCGGACCAAAGGCACCTATGAGGAAGGCCAATTAGAGGGTGAGTGCAAGTTCTTTGATGAAGAAGGCAAACTCATAGCGAAAGGTCCCTATCACAATGGGAAAAAGCACGGTACTTGGTATTATTTCGAAGAGAACAAGGTGATCTTGAAAGAGTTATACAGGTACGGCACACTTGAAAGTGAAACCAAATACGATGAGTAAATCAATTGCTGAAACTACGGTAGTCGTAGGTCTTAGCGGAGGGGTGGATTCCTCAGTCACGGCTTACTTGCTCAAAGAGCAGGGGTACAAAGTCATAGGTTTATTTATGCGTAATTGGGTAGACGAGAGTGTTACAATACACGACGAATGCCCGTGGGTTGAGGACAGCAACGATGCGATGCTTGTTGCGGACAAACTCGGTATTCCATTTCAAGTCATTGATATGAGTGCTCCATACCAAAAGCGTATCGTTGATTATATGTTTGGCGAATACGAGAAGGGCAGGACTCCGAATCCAGATGTGCTGTGTAACCGTGAAATCAAATTCGATTTATTCCTAAAGACAGCATTGTCTATTGGTGCGGATTATGTGGCTACTGGACATTATGTGCGAAAGGAAACAATTGAGCAAGAGGGCGAGCCTGTTTATCGATTATTGGGTGGGTTAGATCCCAACAAAGACCAGAGCTACTTCCTATGTCAGCTGAATCAGCAGCAGTTGAGTAAGGCGATGTTCCCAATAGGACATTTGCAAAAAGCTAAGGTTCGTGAGATTGCCGCTGAAGCAGGACTGGCGACGGCTGAGAAGAAAGACAGCCAAGGGTTGTGCTTCATAGGAAAGGTACGTTTACCTGATTTCTTACAGCAAAAATTAGAGCCTAAATCCGGCAATGTGTGGGAGATTCCTGCAGATGCAGAATTATTTGATGCCGAGAGAAGTACACTAGAATTGGCCGCAGCTCCGTATGATTTCCATCCAAAGCACGGTAAAAAGCGAGGGCGCCATAATGGTGCACACTATTATACCGTAGGCCAACGCAAGGGATTGAATATTGGAGGTAGTCCAAAGCCACTCTTTGTCCTAGGAGTCAATACCCAGTATAATGCTATTTATGTTGGGCAAGGCGACGATCACCCTGGTTTGTATAGAACAGCATTAAAGATTAGCAACCACGAAGTACACTGGGTGCGCGAAGATTTAAGGCTCGAAATAGGTCAAACTGCTCGATACAGAGGACGTATACGTTACCGTCAACCTTTGGTGGACATTACCCTGCACCAGAAGGAGGAAGCGCTATATATCGAGTTTGATGTACCTGAAAAAGCCATTACACCGGGCCAATTTGCGGCGTGGTATTTGGAGGATGAATTAATAGGAAGTGGAACTATAGCCCATTAGAATGAAGTACATAAGAATGGTGATGGCATATTTGCTTTTTCTGAGCGCAGCACAAGCTCAGGAAGCCCATTCTTACAGCGTTTTTCTTAGCCCTAAAGAAAACGTTCAGCAGTTCCAGCATCCAGAAGATTTTTTGTCTGAGAGAGCATTGCTGCGCCGTGAAAGGCAAAATATTGCTGTAAAACGCTCAGATTTACCCATATCCTCAGATCGACTAAAGGCTATCGGAAATATCGTTTCTTATCAAGGTCGGCATTCAAAATGGCTCAATAGTATCTATGTGGAGGCTACGGCTGAAGAGGTGGTTGCGTTATCGGAACTAGATTTTGTAAAAGACATCGTACCCGTAAGCGGACACACGTACACAACGACTTCAATCATTCCGGTTTATGATCACGGTATAGCCGCCGACCAAGCCCACCAAATTACACTTGTTGAAGGTTTACATAATGTTGGATATATAGGTGCGGATATGGTCATTGCTGTATTAGACGCCGGATTTGTAGGCGCCAATACAGTAGATTTCAACGACTATAGTAAAATCATTGCTACGCGGAACTTTGTGGAAGGCGGAACGAATGTGTATCAAGGTTCTTCGCACGGTTTCTCCGTGCTAAGTACCATGGCTGCGGATAAAAACCGCGTGTTTGTGGGGACGGCACCATTTGCCAAATATGTGCTGGTGAAAACAGAAAAGGAGCTCAGTGAAACGCCAGAGGAGATGTACAATTGGATTGCGGGGGCAGAATATGCAGATTCCATAGGTGCCGATATTATCAATAGCTCTTTAGGTTACAGTGAATTTGACGATCCTGATGATAATTATACGGTTGATGACCTCGACGGACGTACGAGTATCATCTCATTGGGTGCAGTAGCTGCAGCGAGGACTGGAATGCTCGTAGTTACAAGTGCCGGTAATGCCGGAGGAGGAGCATGGAATAAACTCACTATGCCCGCAGATGCAGATAGCGTTCTCACCGTAGGATCCGTAAACCAATTCGGAATCGTCAGCGGTTTTAGCTCACGCGGATATACGACCGATGGCCGCATTAAACCCAATGTATGTGCAAGGGGAGAAGGTGCCTATGTGTATCGACCTGATGGGACCATAACCCCAGCCAATGGAACCAGTTTTAGTTCACCAATTATTGCAGGAGCTGCTGCCTGTCTTTGGGAATCATCACCCAGCGCTACTGCGCAGGATGTTATTAAAGCCTTGGAGGTGAGTAGTTCGCACTATTACACTAAGAACGAGCGCATTGGATACGGCATCCCAAATATGAAGTTTGCTCGGTTCTATTTGAGCTCAAACCCAGGAAATGAGATTTCTGTGTATCCAAACCCATTTCCAGACCATCTAATCTTCTTCTTGCCGGACGACAATACGACAGACATTTCGCTGGAATTAAGAGATATGTACGGACGAATAGTGGCGAGTGAGGTAATAACAGGACGTCGTTACCAATTCCGATGGGTGCCCGGTGAGTACATCGCCGCGGGTAGTTATTTCCTTAAAATAACCCGAGGTTCAAAGACGCAGGTCACTCAGGTATTTAAGATATAATCACTTACCGTCGAAGAAGCCACTCATAACCTTGCGTAGGCCACTAACAGCAAGGAATACAGCGACAAGCATGATTGCGATAGATAGAGCAGTCCAATACCATGCACCACTCGTTCCTTTACCAATATAAAGGGACGGTCCAACGAATATGAAGGGGAAGGACCAAGCCAATCGAAAAAGGCCTGCGACGATGAGATCTTGATTGCTTTTATTTCCGCTCATTGTTATACGAATCTATAGCAGCTCTTACACTACCGTGTTTTAATAGTAATTCCTGGGCCAATTCATTTTCGATATCAAGTTCTTCAGCAACCATACGTGTACCGCGATCTACCAACTTATCGTTAGAAAGTTGCATGTCTACCATTTTGTTGCCTTTCACACGCCCTAATTTGATCATGGTAGCCGTAGTAATCATATTCAGTACCATCTTCTGGGCAGTTCCAGATTTCATGCGTGTAGAGCCTGTGAGAAACTCAGGACCGACCACTACGGCAATCTCGTGCTGAGCTGCCATTCCTAGGGGACTCCCTGCGTTACATGTAATACAACCAGTAAGTAAACCATGCTTATTTGCAGCTTCTATTCCTCCAATAACATAAGGTGTAGTTCCACTAGCGGCAATACCAACGACGGTGTCTATAGGTTGGATATTGTATTGCCTTAAATCTTCCCAGGCACCAGTGGTGCTGTCCTCAGCATTTTCAACCGCTTTTCGAATGGCACTGTCGCCTCCGGCAATTAGACCAATGACCATATCATGACTTACCCCAAAAGTTGGAGGGCATTCGCTAGCATCTAGAATTCCTAACCTACCAGAAGTGCCCGCGCCGATATAGAATAAGCGTCCACCTTGCTCCATACGGGGTACCAAAGCCTCAATGAAAGCAATAATGGAGGGTATTTGCTCACAAACAGCATGTGCAACTTTCTGATCTTCGGTATTGATTCCATACACTAAATCAGAAATACTCTTCTGTTCAAGGTTTACATGCAAGCTATCCTGTTCTGTGGTCCTCATTTCTTCTTCATTTTTGCCATGTAGAAGCCGTCATTGTGGGCTCCAGGGTCAACAGTACGTTCCTCGACCAATTCAAAATCATCGTTATTTTCCAAAAACAGTCGTACCTGATGACCATTTTCCATCGGTAAAATACTACAGGTCGCATAAACAAGCGTACCTCCTGATTTGAGCATTCTAGGATAACGGTGGAGAATATCGGCTTGAACACCTTCAAGTCGCTCCAAATGCTCAGGCTGCAATTTCCATTTTGTATCTGGTTCTCGCTTAATGACACCCGTTCCAGAACAAGGGACATCCAACAAGAGGTAGTCGGCGGTTTCAGTAAGTTTTTCTAAAATCTTCGGTTCTTCCCAAGCTCTAGTTTCCACAATATCCAAACCGCTCCGTTGCGTTCTCTTCTTGAGTTCGCCTAGTTTCCGACCTTCGACATCCATTGCGATAAGCTGACCCTGATTCTGCATTAACGCACCTAGTAGCAGTGTCTTACCACCTGCACCTGCACACGCATCAATAGTAGTACTGCCCGGAGAAGGGTTTAAGAAATACCCTATCTGCTGAGAACCGGCATCTTGAACCTCAAAATTCCCATTCTGGAATCCAGGTATATTATTCAATCTAGGACGTCCTTCCAGATAAAACGCATTTTCAAATACAGGATGCGTATGCACTTCTATGTTATGCGCCGCCAATTCTTCTACTACCTCTTCAGGGCTAGCCTTAAGCGTATTTACACGAATATTCACCGTATTGGGAACGTTCATATTGCGTGCAATCTCGGGCCATTTATCGCCCAATTGGCTCAATGCAAGGTCATTGAACCAATAAGCGTAGCTCTCCTTGTCTTGAATGCGGTCTAATTGCGTCAAGCGCTCCTTAACTGGGAAATCTCGGACTGCATTAAACTTTGGCCAATCAGGTAGTGTATAACCGCGCCATTGCCAGTAGATTCCGAAAAGCTTTTGTAGGTCTTTTCGCTTGGTGGAAGGTTCACGGTCATAAAGCGCCCACAAAAGACCCCACCAACGCACCATTTCATAGGTGTGTTCGGCAACGAAACTACGATCTCGCGAGCCCCATTTTTTATTCTGCTTGAGTAATCTCTCAACTACTCGATCTGCATAAATGCCTTTCCCAAAGCTCATTTCAAGTGCCTCAAGAACGCCTGCAACCGTGTTTGGAAATAGACGCGGCTCCTTCATTAGAGTGCAGGAAACTTAATTGGATCCTTTTCATTCATCGTGGCATAGATT
The DNA here is from genome assembly GCA_002430755.1 of Flavobacteriales bacterium UBA5939. Lineage (GTDB taxonomy): Bacteria > Bacteroidota > Bacteroidia > Flavobacteriales > Schleiferiaceae > UBA10364. The sequence goes on from DJCX01000081.1 coordinate 16,866, forward strand.
TCCTCAATCATATCGTCCAACGAAGGCTTTGAGAAATAATCGCCGTCGGAAGCAAAGGCCGGTCTGTGATCTTTAGAACTGACTGTTTTCGGCGCAGCATCTAAATATTGATATCCGTCCTGATCTTCCAGTATTTGCTGTAGTAAGAATGCGCTTGCACCTCCACGAACATCTTCATCCACAATAACCAATGTGTTGGTCTTCTTTAGGGATTCCACTATATCGTGCTTGGTGTCAAACGGAATAAGGCTCTGTGCATCAATGAGCTCAACACTTACGCCCAGCTCAGCAAGCTCAGTAACCGCTGCTTCTGCAATAAAACAGTTTGATCCGTAAGTCAACATGGTAATGTCAGTTCCTTCGTTCATTATTTCCACTTCACCAATTGGTGTGGTGAATTCTCCTAGATTGGTTGGAAGCATTTCCTTGCGACGATAGCCGTTCAGACATTCGATGACTAGGGCTGGGTTGTCCAACTGAAGTAATTTGTTGTAGAATCCGGCTGCTTTCGTCATGTTGCGAGGAACAAGCACATACATCCCTTTAATGCTATTGATAATGGTCCCCATTGGAGATCCAGAATGCCAAATCCCT
>DJCX01000081.1:17732-22904 GCA_002430755.1 Flavobacteriales bacterium UBA5939
GGAGATCCAGAATGCCAAATCCCTTCCAGGCGATGCCCGCGGGTACGAACAATGGTAGGAGCTTTTTGACCACCAACAGTACGGTAATGTACCGTCGCCAAATCATCTGACATGATTTGTAAAGCGTAGAGCAAGTAATCCAAGTATTGAATTTCCGCAATAGGGCGGAGGCCGCGCATGGCCAGACCTATTCCTTGTCCCATAATGGTTGCTTCACGAATACCGGCATCTGCTACACGCGTTTCACCGTATTTCGCTTGCATACCTTCTAGACCTTGGTTTACATCACCAATCTTTCCACTATCCTCTCCAAACACCATAGTTTGGGGATACATATCAAATAGCTTGTCGAAATTATCTCTGATGACAATACGAGCATCCACTTCTTGTGCATCTTCGTATTGCGCTGGGGTAGAGGAAAGTAGTTCGTTGGTAGGATTTTCGCTATACAAATGTGAGCTGTATCGACGCTCCTGATCAGCTTTGCTAGATGAAAGCCAATTCTTTAACCCGGAAGTATCAACCCTGTTATCGCCACGAACAGCACGCAAGGCTTTACGAGCTGCTTTGAAGCTATGTGCGACTTCTACGTCCTCAACAGCTTCTAATTCCTTGATAGTATTTGTTATAAAGATGCCCTTTTCACCTTGCTGTTGCAAGGCCTTTAAGATAGGCAGTACCTCGCTGCGCAAACGCTTTGGCACTTCTTGGTAAATGGTCCAAGCAGCTTTCTTGCCTTCGCGAGCGGACTTTTTAGCATCTTTTACAAGCTGGTCCAATTCTTCTTGGGTAGCAATTCCTTGCTCAATCATCCACTGACCGAACTTGAGGATACAATCGTGGTCTTTCTCCCACTGTAATCGGTCCTTGCTTTTATAGCGCTCGTGCGAACCGCTGGTACTGTGACCTTGTGGCTGCGTCATGCCTTTCACATGAATCATCACAGGGACATGCTCTTCTCGAGCTACTTGACCAGCTTTTGTGAACGTATTGATCAGAGCAGGGTAGTCCCATGCTTCAACAACAAAGATGTCATAACCGTTGCCCTTTTCGTCGCGCTGAAATCCTTTTAGAATTTCAGAAATATCTTCTTTGGTCGTTTGGTATTCAGCACCTACTGAAATTCCGTATTCATCATCCCAAATTGAAATAACCATCGGTACCTGAAGTACACCCGCCGCATTGATAGTTTCAAAGAACAATCCTTCAGAAGTAGATGCATTTCCAATAGTTCCCCATGCAACCTCGTTTCCATCTTTACTAAACTTCTCAGAACCTTCAAACTTTACTTCCTTGAAAACTTTCGATGCTTGTGCCAATCCAAGTAGACGCGGCATTTGTCCCGCCGTAGGACTAATATCAGAAGAGCTATTGTATTGATTGGTCAGGTCAACCCAATTACCATCTTTATCTAAACTACGCGTTGCAAAGTGTCCATTCATTTGACGACCACCTGCCATCGGTTCGTGGTCTACATCGGTAACAGCGTATAATGAATTAAAGAATCCAACGGAATCAAGCTCTCCGAGTGCCATCATGAAGGTTTGATCTCGGTAATAACCGCTTCGGAAATCACCTTTTTTAAATGCTTTGGCCCATGCAATTTGAGCCAATTCTTTACCGGCACCAAAAATTCCAAATTTGGCCTTACCAGTAAGCACTTCTCGTCGACCCATTAAGGAGCATTCACGAGATAGAACGGCGGTAAAATAATCGTTATGAATCTCTTTCTTGAAATCGAGGTAACTGATTTCCTTCTGCTTATCTGTCATAGTATTTGGGTAGAGCTAGGTTAAACTCACCACAAATATACGCCATTATCCACCTAGAAAAGGCGCTTAAACACAAAGAGAACGAACAGTGTGATGACGATTAACAGAGCGACTTGTATACCTCCACTGCGGTAGTGAATCTTGTGCATCGCTAAATCTTTGCGGTAACTGATAAATAGAAAGGTCAAAAACGCTACAGCGAATATGCTAGCAAAAATCCAATGTCCTGTTGTGATGTTCTCCATAGCGTCAAATTTACTTTCTTTGAAGCATAAAATAGAGCAAATGAAAAAGCAATTAAACCACGTCGAAAAATTTCATGATACGTTTGGAATTCCGAATGAATACGCGCCAAAAGCGACTATTAGCAATGACTTAATTGATTTACGCTTTAAGCTCATGGCTGAGGAGAATGAAGAATACCTAGAGGCTGCGAAAAACGGAGATTTGGTTGAAGTTGCAGATGCGCTAGGCGATATGATGTACATTCTTTGTGGAACTATTCTGAGTCACGGAATGCAGCACAAAATAGAGGAGGTCTTTGAAGAAATACAGCGTAGTAATATGAGCAAGCTCGGTGAGGACGGTAAGCCTATTTACCGAGAGGATGGAAAGGTTTTAAAAGGACCGAATTACTTCAGGCCGAACATAGCCAAGATTATTGAAGATTAGGTCTTGTTTGACTTTTCGAAGTACGCTGTTCAAATAAAGGGGTACAACCAGGCAAACGTTTCATTTCTTCGTTAGCGCTTTCCCAAGGAGCGTAAGAGGCTTCAACACCCTTATTCGCATTTATCTTTCTCACGTTACCTTCTTCGAACGATATCGAGATATATGCACAAGCTGTTTTGTTTACACCTTCGACAACCTTGTCGTCATTTATGCTATGGGTGATGTTTTGGGCGTTCCCGCGCAGTTCAAGGGAGTGAATCGCGTTATCCATGAATTTCCCTTCCAACTCTTTTCCTACTGCTTGATCGAAGTGAATAGAGTCATCAGTTAGACTAACGATAGCGGTATTGCCCATCAAGAATAAGCTGTCTAAGGCTTCATCGAGAAGTGATAATACTGCGGAATCACAGGTAAACTGACTGTTTTTACTCCACATACGAGGACTAGGATACAACGTTAGCTCCTCGTTAGTTTCGGTATAGTTGAAGAATTCACTTTTTCCTTGAAAATCGGTGCTGTAAAACGAAGTGTTGTGCTGTAGGTCTACCTTTCTGTATCCCATGGAGTCTGTTCGTATATGCAAAGTGTCGCCTTTCGCATATAATGTGTCTTCATCCATTCTCTGGCGGTAGTACACGGGGAAGTGAGCGTCTACAAAGTTGGGCTCCTTGGTATAGTCGATAAATTCAGATTCAAGAACAAGACCTTGAGCAGAATCAGCGACTAGGGCATTGCCAAAAAGGCGTCCAGCTTCGGATTTCAGATTATAACTAATCGAATCAGATTCGATATAATTTCCTGGTGCACTTATGCTCGCTCCTTGGCCTAGATTGAGCTGTGCACTTTCGGCAAGATATTCGCCGATACTGCAAAGAATAGTGGTACTGTCTCTAAGAAGGGTAGAAGGCCCTGCAAATTCATACCTATTGGTATTAGGAAAGTATAAGAGCGTATCAGTATACAGTGAATACGTTGAATCTATGGCTTCGACGTTGCCTCTTAACCATACCGTTTCGTAATCTGTATTATAAGAACCTCTGTCTGCTGTTAACTCCAACGATTTCCTCAACAGGGTACTGCGAACTGTGTAATAGGCGGTAGCACTTTTACGATCGTAAAAGAGTTGTTTGGTATTCAATTGAGAAGTAGGGGTAGTCAACTGAACGTTTTGGCTGATAGTAAATGTTCTACTCTCGCCGTTGTAGTCTAAGCGATTACCCGTAATAATAGTGGTATCCGCTTGAACGATTCGAACATTTTTAAATGCTTTGAATTCGTTTTGCGGTTGTATCAATACGGCGGAATCACAAGTCATTACCGCCACATCTTGTTGAAGTCCTACATTTCCTCTCAAGTAATAAATACGTGAGCCGTCTTTCTGCTTAACGATATCCGTAATGTCCGAGCTGAGAATACGAATCTTCGTCTGTGCCTCTGCAGAGGTACAGACAAAAAGAAGGGCCCATCCAAAAAGAAAGGCCCTCATCATTATTGTCTCATTATAGTTTGCGCTCGGTCAGGGCCTACGCTGATTAAAGATATCGGCACACCTACTTCTTTTTCGATATAATCGATGTACGATTTAAAGCTCTCAGGGAATTCATCTTCCGAGGTCATCTTCGTGAGATCTTCATCCCAACCTGCTACTTCAGTGAAAATTGGCTCAATCAAGTCTTCCTCAAGCTTGTAAGGAAGGTGTTCAATGACCTCACCTTTATAACGGTAGGCGGTACAAACCTTTAAGTTTCCAATACCACTAAGAACATCAGCTTTCATCATCATCAGTTCTGTAACGCCATTTACGTCGATAGCGTATTTAAGTGCAGGTAAATCTAACCAGCCACATCTTCTTGGACGGCCTGTAGTGGCTCCGAATTCGTGGCCTTGTGCTTGAATGGTCTCCCCAGTTTCGTCAAACAATTCCGTAGGGAAGGGGCCTGAACCAACACGAGTACAGTACGCTTTGAAAATACCGTAAACGTTTTTGATGCGATTCGGCGCAACACCGAGGCCTGTACAAGCTCCAGCACAAGTGGTATTTGAAGACGTTACGAACGGGTAAGTCCCGAAATCGATATCCAGCAAGGTACCCTGAGCACCTTCAGCCAAAATAGTTCTGCCATCCTTAATCGCTTGGTGTACATACGGTTCGCTATCAATGATATCGAGCGTTCTCAGGTACTCAATAGCTTCAAACCATGTCGGCTCAAGTTCACTTAAGTCATAAGTGAAATCAGGATATCCACTTAGTAATTGTTTGTGTTTGGTAACGAGATTGTTGTAAAGTTCTTGGAAGTTGTCCAATTGGATATCCCCAACACGAAGGCCATTTCTACCGGTTTTGTCCATATAAGTCGGACCAATTCCCTTTAGCGTTGAACCTATCTTTTTCTTCCCTTTTGCGGCTTCACTAGCTGCATCAAGAAGGCGGTGCGATGGCAAGATTAGGTGTGCCTTTCGAGAGATTTTTAAACGAGACAACACATCAGGCTCTTGTGCGATGAGTTTGTCCAATTCGCCCTTAAAGATTACTGGATCAATCACCACACCGTTTCCAACAACATTACAAACCTTTTCATGGAATACTCCAGAAGGAATGGTGTGCAATACGTGTTTCTTGCCTTCAAATTCAAGCGTGTGTCCTGCGTTAGGACCCCCTTGAAAGCGTGCAATTATGTCATACTTACGCGTAAGTACGTCAACAATCTTTCCTTTTCCTTCATCTCCC
>DJCX01000081.1:23147-57629 GCA_002430755.1 Flavobacteriales bacterium UBA5939
CCTTTTCCTTCATCTCCCCATTGGAGACCTAGTAGTACATCTACTGCCATGGCTTCAGTAATTAGGATTCCTTCTTCTTTGCATAAAAGTATAAGCTGTGGCTGCTTACATCTACGTTGAAGACTTCCTCTATCGTTTTTTTAATGTTTTCAATTCTAGGATCGCAGAACTCATATACTTCACCTGAGTCTAAAATAACATGATCGTGCTGCTTGTTGAAATATGATTTCTCATAGAAGCTTTGATTTTGACCAAACTGGTGTTTTCGAATCAATCCACAAGTAAGCAGTAATTCAATGGTGTTGTAGAGTGTTGCTCTCGATACTCGGTAGTTCTTAGATTTCATGTTTAGGTACAGGGTCTCAACATCAAAGTGATCATTACTCTCGTAGACCTCTTTAAGTATGGCGAAGCGTTCGGGAGTTTTACGTTGCTTGTTTTCCTCCAGAAAAGTGCTAAAGACCTTTTTTACTTGTTCCTGTGCGTCTAAATGGCTCATGTGAGAACTAAAGCGCTAAAATACTTCTACTAATTGAATTTACCCACCCTATTTACGGCGCTAATTCCCTCTAGAGACTTGATATTGTTAATAGTGTCGGTCAATCCCACTTTATCAGCGACTTCAATGGTTAATTGACCTGTGAATAACCCATCATCTACAGAGAAGGAAATGGCTTTAATATTGATATTTAAGTCCCCAGAAACGATTTTAGTGACATCATTTACGATACCCATTCTGTCCGCCCCCATAATTTCAATATTCACGGTCACCTTTGCTCGTTCTGTGGCAATCCAATTTGCTTTCATGACCCTATTGGCAAATCGTCCTTGGAGCATTACGGCGTTTGGACAATCGTGTCTATGTACCTTGATTCCTTCAGCGGTTGTAATAAAGCCAAATACGCGTTCGCCAGGCAAGGGGGAGCAGCATTTGGCCAGAGAATAGTCAAGTTGTTGTTCGTCATTTCCGAAGACAAGTTCAACATGTTCTGCGCCAATATCTTTTGGCTTTTGACCTTTGGTTTCAAGCTTTGCTTTGGCGTAAGAACTCTTGACGATTCTCGAACGGAAATAGTTTACAAAACCCGAAGTCTCTCTTGCATACTGTCGAAGCTTCTTGTTGTCAATAACACCAAGCCCAACTTTGTAGTACAATTCTTCAGGGTTCTTTAAACCGTAATAATTGACAAGCTTTTGAATATTACTTGAAGTCGCTTTTAGCTTTAGGACGCGCAATTTGCGCTCAAGCATCATGTAGCCTTGTCCAGATATTATTTGTTTTTCCTTCTTCAGTGATCTTTTAATGCGCTGTTTCGCTTTTCCTGTTTTTACAAAACTCAGCCAGTCTTCCTTTGGCTCTTGCTTCATGGAAGTCAAGATTTCAATCTGATCACCCGATTTAAGTGGGGTAGAAAGTGGAACCAATTTACCATTGACCTTTGTGCCGAGGCAGCGCGCTCCAACATCACTATGAATATCAAAAGCAAAATCAAGTGCGGTAGCACCTTTGGGCAGCGTGCGCATTTCCCCTTTTGGTGTAAAGACGAAAATCTCGGAAGCGAACAGATTCATCTGAAAGCTCTCAATGAAATCTTCATTATCATTATCAGGGTCATCTAAGAATTCTTTAATTCTCATCAACCACGTATCAAGTGAGTTAGAGCCAGAACTATCTTCTTTGTACTTCCAATGCGCTGCAAAGCCATTTTCGGCAACATCGTCCATTCTCGCGGTACGTATTTGTACTTCAACCCATCTACCATCCGGACCCATCACCGTAGTATGGAGACTCTCGTAACCATTGCTTTTTGGAGATGAAATCCAATCCCGCAAGCGAAGTGGATTTGGACTATAGTTTTCGGTTACTAGTGAGTAAGCTTTCCAACAATCCGCTTTTTCTTGCTCTAGTGAAGAGTCCAAAATAATTCGGATTGCATACTTGTCATAGACTTCATCAAAGCGAACACCTTGGTTTTTCATCTTACGACGAATGGAATATATACTCTTTGTCCGCTTCTTTATTTTAAAAGATAACCCTGCCTCATTAAGCCCGTCCTCTACTGTAGCGACAAATTTGTTTAAGTATGTGAAATCCGCTTTCTCTAAAGCTTCCATCTGATCGTGAATCTCAGCATATACTTCTGGCTCCGTGTACTTTAGACTTTGGTCCTCAAGCTCTGTTTTAATGCGGTACAAACCCAGTCTATGTGCTAGAGGGGCGTAAATAAATAGGGTTTCAGAAGCCTTGGTAAGTTGCTTGTGTGAGGGCATTCCATGCATTGTGCGCATGTTGTGCATACGGTCCGCAATCTTGATAAGTATTACACGGATATCGTCACTGATAGTGAGGAGCATTTTCCGGTAATTTTCAAGCTGCATGTTATTGTCGACGGTGGTAACACCGCTGATCTTTGTCAAACCATCGATGAGTTTGGCAATATTTTTACCAAACATGCTTTCAATGTCGTCAAGTGTATAATCGCTGTCTTCAACAACATCATGCATCAACGCCGTGGCAATACTTGTTGGGCCAAGACCAATTTCTGTGGCAACTATCTGTGCAACTTCAATAGGATGAGTGATGTACGGTTCTCCAGTTTTTCTCCTTATCCCGTTGTGAGCATCATTCGCAAGTCGAAAGGCACGCTTAATCAGATCGACGTCGTCCTTATCTGTCTTGTACTCAATACTGTTCAATAAATCTTTGAACGCATTGTCAATGAGTGCTTTATCTTCTGGGTTCCAATCAGTCATTTAGTCAAGGAGGAAAATGGTTGGCCGTTTGTGTAAATCAGGCAAATTATTTGCCCAATCGGCAATAGTCTTAGTTTCAATGTACTCATTTTGCAGCGTGATATCGCAGGCGATACACAACTTTGTCTCGGGATGAAGGACTTTTAAGAGTTCTTCTACAAGTTTATTATTGCGATAAGGAGTCTCCATGAAGATCTGAGTAATACCGTCCTTTAAATCCTTTGTCATCGCCTGAAAAACGCGCTTCCGAATCCCTTGGTCGAAAGGAAGGTATCCACGAAAGGTGAATTGCTGTCCATTAAATCCACTGCCCATTAATGCCAGAAGAATAGAGGAGGGGCCGACTAAAGGTTTGACGGAAAGTCCTTTACGATGCGCAATACTGACGATCTCTGCTCCAGGATCGGCAACACAGGGGACTCCAGCTTCTGAAATAATCCCAACATTCTCACCTCTTTCTACAGGTTTCAAAAAACCGGGTAAGTCCAATGGATCGGTATGCTTATCAAGAATTTCCATGTTGATTTCACGCTGCACCTTCTCCGGGAGAAGACGCTTGATAAAAGCTCTAGCTGTCTTCTCATTTTCAACAATGAAATACTCAAGTGAATCAATAATCTTCACTACATCCGGAGGAAGTATTTCAGTAAAATTTTCTTCTCCTAAACTATTGGGAATAAGGTAGATAGTCCCTTTCATGAGCACTGTTCTAAGAATTTATCAATGGCTAATTCAAGCATATCATAGACATCTTCAAAACCACGCTGTCCACCTGTATATGGATCAGGTACTTGCCTATTTTCTCCTGGATAAGCTTCATTCATGATTAAGCGTACTTTTTCTTTTGATACTTCATCTGGTGCAAGTCGAGCAATGTTCGAGTAGTTGGAACTGTCCATCGCGAAAATTATATCGAACCTATCGAAATCTTCGACTAAAAATGGTCTTGACCGCTGGTTATCTATGTTTAATCCTCGGCCCTTTGCCGTAATGATAGATCGTGTATCAGGTCGCTCACCTTCGTGCCAACCAGACGTACCGGCACTGTCAATATACCAACCCTCAGGTGCCTTAGATTCTAAAATTCCATGTGCAAGGGGCGAACGGCAAATGTTTCCCAAGCATACCATAAGTACATTCATAAAAAAAAGTCAGTACCCGAAGATACTGACTCTTTTATGCATTCGTAATATAAATTAAGCGAGTGTTAATCTCTTTTGTAGATCATCCACGTAAGTCTTAAATCGCTTATCTGTTTCTTTCAAATTGTTCACTGTACGGCAGGCGTGCAGTACTGTAGCGTGGTCTTTATTCCCACATTGCTGACCAATAGAAGCAAGGCTGTTTTTGGTTAATTGCTTTGAGAAATACATGCTCAATTGACGGGCTTGTACAATCTCTCTCTTACGAGTCTTCGATTTGAGTAACTCCAATGGCATATCGAAGTAATCGCAAACAACTTTTTGGATAAAATCGATCGAAATTTCACGAGTAGTACTCTTTACGAACTTATCGACCATCGACTTTACCAATTCCATGGTGATTTGCTTCTTATTCAAAGAGCTTTGCGCGAGAATACTAATAAGAGCACCCTCGAGTTCACGAACATTAGAATTAATAGAGTAGGCGATAAACTCAACAATATCTTGCTCTACCTCAATACCGTCATTGTACAGTTTTTTACCTAAGATGGCTACGCGAGTCTCTAGTCCAGGCTTTTGCAAATCAGCGCTCAAGCCCCACTTAAAGCGACTTAACAAGCGCTGTTCCATTCCTTGAAGTTCAACAGGAGCTCTGTCCGAGGTGAGGATAATTTGCTTCCCGTTTTGATGCAAGTGGTTAAAAATTTCAAAGAAAACATCCTGAGTCTTCTCCTTTCCTGAAAAACTCTGAACATCATCAATGATCAACACATCGATCATTTGATAGAAGTGCACAAAGTCGTTTTTAGAGTTGTTACGTATGCTGTCAATAAACTGCTGGGTAAACTTCTCAGCGCTTACATACAGTACAGTTTTTTCGGGGTAATTGTCTTTAATTTCTACACCAATAGAATGCGCTAGGTGTGTTTTTCCTAATCCAACACCTCCATACAACATTAATGGATTGAACGAAGTGCCTCCAGGACTCTTTCCAACAGCTAAACCAGCTGATCTTGCCAGTCTATTGCAATCACCTTCGATAAAATTGTCGAAAGTGTAGTTAGGATTCAGTTGACTATCAATATTCAACTTCTGCAATCCAGGAATCACAAAAGGATTTTTGATACTCTTTTCATTAGTAATAGCCACAGGCATGTTGACGCTCTGAGGTTTGTGCTTACGACGTCCTGAACTTGGAAGTTTCATGGTTGGCGGCGTGCTGTTGTCATAGGAGTTCTCCATGACTATACTATATACAAGTTTAGCACCTTCGCCTAGCCCTTTGGTAATGGCTGCTTTTAGTAAGGAAATATAGTTCTCCTCAAGGTATTCGTAAAAGAATTTGGAAGGAACTTGGACGGTGAGAACGGTACCTTGAATTTTAATCGGTTTGATCGGCGAAAACCAAGTGTCATAACACTGGTCATCGACGTTATCCTTGATAAATTCTAAAGCTTCATTCCAAATAGTCCCAACTGTTTTACTCATGGCTCAAAAAAGGTCCTGTCTCGAGGTTGTTCAAGTCTCGAGACCGTGTTCGTGTGTCTCTTAAAAATAAGGGGTCTGCGCAGAGGAAAATTTTCCTCTTTGGCTTGCATTACAAATCTGTTGATAAATTCTCTTTCAACAAAATTTTTTTAGGGTTGTGTTAATAAAAAGTTTTTCTTAAGGGATTTGTAACTATCTGATTATCAGTATGTAAATAAAACCACCAAATTTTTTCGGTATAAAATACCACAATCGCCTCAATGTGTTGAAAATTCGAGGCTTGCAGAAGATTCGCTCCCAAAAATCAACTTTCAAAAATCTTAGATTTACCTCATGGAAAAAATAAATTTGAAAGGAATTTTTGAGTTTCGTCCTAGATATTCTGAGACTGATCAAATGGGTGTGGTCTACTACGGTAATTATGCCACCTATTTTGAGGTTGGTCGTGTCGAATTATTGCGCGATTTGGGCATGAGCTATGCGGAAATGGAAAAGTCTGGAACGATGCTCCCAGTAGTCCATCTCGATATGGACTTTAAAGCCGGAGCCAAATATGATGAAGAACTCGTGCTTGAAACCTCCATTCACGAAGTCCCTTCGAGAAAGATATCATTTTACCACACGCTTAAGAACAAGGAGGGTAAAACTTTGGTAACAGGTAAAGTAGTCTTGGTATTTGTCGATACCAAAACCTTCAAAACAAAACAGTGTCCAGCAGATTTTAAAACACTACTGCTTAAGGCTTCTTCAACACAGTCGTAATTCCTGTTGAACTCGTAATGTGAATAAGACTAGGAGTATTCTCCAGATGTAACTCATTCATCGCGGTGCCTGAAGACAAGAGCTGACCATTTAAACTATATATCTGGTATGAATAAGTTTCGTCAGAAGGAAATATCACCCTGACATTATCTCCATAACTCAAATAAGGCGTTTTCTGGCTTTTATCATCTTCTTCAATAGAAATACCGCTCAGTATGTTTTTTGGAGCTCCAAATGCCGTGTAAATGGCTTGAGAGTAGTTTCCATTGTTCACTATGGAGTCAGCGGATAGTATATTTTCCGCGATGTCGCGTAAACTTTGGAAGGACATGAGTTGATACAGGCTTTCTAGAACTATTTTATCCGCAAGTGAGTCATTTACTGTGGTAGCCGCACTAAACTCAAGCATTGCACCGACCATGATATCCGTGTGCTGATAGATGTTCCAAAACGAACTAATAGTGTTGTAATCCTTTTGTCCGTCATAAACAGCACTTCTGCCGTTCCAAAAGGTATTGTTACCGTCCCAATCGAATATACGCGTGCTTTGAACACCGCTCATTCTGCCGTAACGCTCCGCGAAATAGTCGCCTAAAGCCTCATCAAAAGTTCGTCTCTCATCACCATTTGTCGAGGCTGGAGCAGCACCGTGACTGATGGCGTGCCCAAGTTCATGGATAATAACATCTGCATCTTCCGCATCGTCTACGCCGCCTTCTCCAAAAAATAGGCGAGGAGGGTTAGTACCCCAATTGAACATTGAGTTATCCTGTCCATTTAATGCTTGAGGATCCACATGTATGGCATAATTAAGAATGTTTCCATAGCCCAAGACATTCAGGTATTCGTTTTGCTTGGTAATGTGGTAGGTTACCATCACTTGTTCAAATTCATCGTTGGCTCTTCCTGAAACCCAATTGTTAGGATCAGTACTGATGCTGACATACGGTGCATCGAAGTCAATCACATGTATGTAATCGTTTTTCAAACGAACAGTATCGTTTACAACATCTACGGTCACAGAGTCGAGTACAGTCAAACTGTCAAGCACCCCAGCATTACCATCGTTCATATCCGTATATATACCACCATAGCTTAAGTTGTTTGGGGTCAATGGATCTGGGTTAAATACACGAACCTGCACAGTCGTGTCATTAAAATGAAGGTTTAAGTCTAATTCTTCAATTAATTCATTTTCAGAATTATAGAATAATACAGAATGTTCAACTCCGTCGTTAATCGTATCAGGTCTAACGGACAGCCAGTTGTTGGACCTCCACAAGAGATATGGACCTTCTAGAGACGGGTTAAGAGCGGCACGTGCTTCTTGACTTAATGATGATTTCCTTTTAATCATGTTGCCATCTAGCGACCGAATTTCCAAGTACTGATGCTCGAGAATTGGGATGTTTTGGTAGCGATAAGTAAAACGTTGGTATTGCGCATGCGGACTATTACGCGTGGTAAAATACTCGTGCTCCAATCCCTCAACATTTTGCCCAAAAGTTAGGCTACCTATTAGTGTAAACAGTAATGTGATGATTCTTCTTGACATAATCCATTGCCTCGCCGAACAATGACCGGCGAATTGTTAGGGTATAAGTTACTCTTTCTCGTTGTTCTCTAGCTACAACATTTGCGCCATAGATTTTGATCATTCTCTCCACCAAGGCCATGTGCTCATAGCTTGTGCTTAAAGTAAGACGTTGCGAGATTACCTCTGTGATCTTTTTAGAGTTTTCTATGGCCAATCCTGTACTGCCACCATACGCTGCTATTAAACCTGGTACGCCGAGTTTGGTGCCTCCAAAATAACGGACCACCACACAGGCTATGTTAGTCATTCCCGAGCTCACAAGCGAACGAAGTATAGGAGCTCCAGCGGTGTTTCTAGGTTCTCCGTCGTCGTTGGATTTATGAAAGTCAGCCTCTTCGCCTAAAATGAACGCCCAGCAGTGATGACGCGCATTAGGTTCTTGTTCCTTGATGAAATTGAGCTGACTTTTAAAGCTCTCTTCACTTTTTACCGGAAAGAGATAGGCTTTGAATTTGCTACCCTTATCCTTTAACTCTCCCAAAGCAGGCTCATCGATTGTAGAGAAGAAATCAACTGCGCTCATAACGGTCATTTCCCAGTTGAGCAATTGTGGTAAATTCAGGTGCTTCAGGAGCATTAACTCCTTCTTCAAGTTGATCCTTTGAAATGTACTTATGAATGCTATCGGCAAGATTAGAATCGATAAAGGATTGTAATATTCTTGCGCCACCTTCAACCAGGATATGATTCAAACCAAGATCTAGCAGCCTGGGTGCCCATTGACCTAAATCTCTGGGGTTACAAGTAATTCCGAAATACCCCTGCGGTAATGAATTGCCGATGATTATTGGCTGAACTTCTAAGCTAGCTAGCCATTCTCTTTGCAAGGGATAGTCTTGGCTAAGTAAAATGATTGGGGTAGGGCTTTGACCCGACCAATTCCTGGTGGTTAAACTTGGCCGATCGAAACATGCAGTTTTCGAACTAATCAAAATACCGTCGACAGAGCCGCGCAACTGATGTGTTCGCAATGCAGCTAATGGCCCGCTTATGCTCAAAGCTTTTTCCTCAGCTGTTCTATTCTTGTCGATATGTCCAGAATTATTCTCAGCCCATTTCAGCGTGAAATGAGGTCTCTTCTTGGTCATATTGGTCCAAAAGACTTCGTTCAACTGCCTGTATACTTCTGGCGAAGGGGCAAACTCAACCTTGATTCCGTGGTCCCTAAGATGGGCCACTCCTTTACCGTCAACCTTACTATGAGGATCTCCAGTACCAATAACCACATGAGGAATACCATGAGAAGAGATAAGTTCAGAGCAAGGTGGTGTCTTGCCGTAATGAGCACAAGGTTCCAGAGAGCAATATAAAATGCTCTGCCTCAGTAAATCATGGTTTTCGACACTTCTAATGGCCATGACCTCAGCATGAGGTTCTCCAGCCTTTCTATGGTAACCTTCTCCTATGATTACATCATTGTGAACCACGACTGCACCTACCATAGGATTGGGAGATGTAGTGCCTCTGCCATAGTTAGCGAGTTGTAGGCAACGTGTGAGAAACTTACTGTGGTCCATAGCTCAAAGGTAGGAGGCTGTGATGTAATTTCAAGCCAAATGTTCACACTCTCTAATTATCAACAACAGGCACAAGATGTACTCGTTCCCATTTATGGGGACAGAGAAGCTTCTGCGATGATTAAACTTTGGTTTGGATCAAGATTGGATATGTCTCCCATTGATCTGATAATGAGGAGGGAAGAGGAAGTCGCGTTTCCTTCATTCGGGGCCGATTTAGCTCAGCTAAAAGCAAAGACTCCAGTGCAATTGGTGCTCGGTGAAGCATTTTTCTTCGATCGATTATATCTCGTTAATGAGCATACGTTAATACCACGGCCAGAGACGGAAGAGTTAGTAGCTGCGATTCTTGAAAGATTTTCTAATAATGACTTAAAAGTTATTGATGTAGGTACAGGCAGCGGCTGCATTGCTGTTTCATTGCAATTAGCAAGGCCTAATTGGAGTATTACAGGTGTAGATATTCATCCACAGACCATTGATGCGGCCAAGGCAAATGCAGCAAAGTTTGGGGCTAATGTTAATTTTAGACTCACAGACGTACTTGAAGAAACATTGCCGGAGTTTGATCTTCTCGTTTCAAATCCTCCTTATATCCCGGTGAGTGAAGCGCAGGCAATGGATAGCAACGTGGTTGACTATGAACCCGATAGAGCATTATTTGTGCCCAACGAAGATGCGCTGCTGTTCTACCGAAGATTGCTTGAATTGGCCAAGAAGAACGAAAAGGATAACCCGGTTCACGTGGCCTTTGAGATTCATGAGAATTTTGGTGAAGAAATGATTGAACTATGTGCCTCTTTTGGGTTTAAAGAGGTTAACTTATTGCAAGATTTGCAAGGGAAAGACAGAATGATTTTTGCGCAATATGGGGATTAACGAAAAGATAGAAGCACTACGGAATGAACTGCATGAGCACAACCGCAGATACTATATCGAAGATGCTCCAGTGATTTCTGATTATGAGTTCGATATGCTCTTAAAGGAATTAGAAACCCTTGAGGCTGCTCATCCAGAATATACTGACCCAAATAGTCCAAGTGTTCGAGTAGGTGGAGGCATTATCAAAAGCTTTAATACTGTGCAGCACCGCTATTCCATGTTGTCTTTGAGTAATTCCTATTCTCTTGAAGAGATCCAAGAATGGATCACGAGAGTTCAGAAAAGTGCACCAGATGCCAGCTTTGTATGTGAATTAAAATACGACGGTGTGGCTATCGGTATACGTTACGAAAATGGCGTTCTGGTTCAAGCGGTCACTCGAGGAGACGGCACCCAAGGTGACGATATTACCGCCAACGTAAGAACCATACGAAGCATCCCGTTAAAATTGACCGGTGAATTCCCGGAAGGTTTTGAGATACGCGGTGAAATCGTAATGCCGCATGCTGCGTTCAATAGCCTCAATGATAAAAGAACCGCTGCAGGTTTGACAACGTTTGCCAATCCTCGAAATTGTGCCTCTGGTACGCTCAAATTACAGGATAGCAGTGAGGTAGCCTCAAGAGGTCTCGATGCTTATCTGTATTACGTCTTGCCAGAAGGAGTAGTAAATCCCTCTCATGCAGGTGCTATCCGAGCAGCTGGTTGTATGGGCTTCAAAGTTCCTTTAGAAAAGAATCGATTCATTGAAGAATGCGAAAGTATCGATCAAATCATGGACTTCATTGGCCATTGGGATACTGCTCGAAAGGACTTGCCGTTCGATATTGACGGTATTGTCATCAAGGTGGATAGCTACGCTGCGCAAGAAGAACTTGGTTTTACTGCTAAATCTCCACGATGGGCAACCGCATATAAATTCAAGGCCGAACGAGTGAGCACGGTCTTAAACGAGGTCACTTATCAGGTCGGCAGAACTGGTGCGATTACACCTGTGGCAAACCTAGAGCCGGTTTGGCTCGGCGGCACAACCGTAAAACGAGCTTCTTTGCACAATAGCGATCAGATTGAACTCTTAAATCTTTATCTCGGGGATAGCGTTTTTGTAGAAAAAGGAGGGGAGATCATCCCTAAAGTTGTAGGTGTCGATCTGGATAAAAGAGCTGCGGATGCTGTGGAAGTCATTTTCATCGAAGAATGTCCCGAATGTGGTACTTCATTAGTTCGGAAGGAAGGAGAAGCACAGCATTACTGTCCTAATACTGAAAGTTGTCCGCCACAGGTCAGTGGTAGAATCGAACATTACATCAGTAGAAAGGCCATGGATATCGCGGGTATGGGTAGTGAAACCGTCCAACTCTTTGTAGAGAAAGGTCTCATAAGACACCCTGGAGATTTATATTCCTTAACCTTTGATCAGCTCATTGAGCTTGAAGGCTTCAAGGATAAGAGCGTCCAAAATATTCTTGACGGGATTCTACAGAGCAAGGAAGTTCCTTTTGAACGCGTACTTTTTGGCTTAGGAATCAGACACGTTGGAGCCACAGTGGCGAAAAAGCTAGCCAAGCACTTCGGTTCTATGTTTGCCTTAGCAGAGGCCTCCATAGAAGACATCACTACCGTAGATTCTATGGGTGAGGTTATTGCACGTGAAGTTCACGGCTATTTCAGATCTGAGAAAAATGCGATAGTTCTCGATGCACTCGTAGATGCTGGTGTGCAAATGGAAATGATACAAACTGAGGAAAGTTTTACTGAGAGTCCAATCACTGGGGCGAAGATTGTAGTCTCAGGGGTGTTCGAGCGATTCTCTCGCAATGAATTAAAGGACACCATTGAGAAATACGGTGGTCAAAATGTAGGTTCCATTAGTGGTAAAACAAATTATGTGGTTGCCGGTGAAGGTATGGGACCGTCGAAATTGAAGAAGGCGGAGTCTTTGGGGGTGCCGATTTTAAGTGAGCAAGATTTTATTGAGTTACTAGGCCTATGAAATTCCTAAAAAACCATTATCGCAAACAGCTTATTAAGGCTGCTCAACCCAGTACAAATGTTCCCTTAGATACGAATGCTTCGGTTACTGTCATTCATAGTACCGAGAAAGAATTGGTCACGGTCAAGAGGTATTTTAAGAGAGCTCAAGGAGTTCGCTGGATCAAAGAAAAACGAAATAAGGAACAGGCTGTGAATAGTAGTGTGTTGTACCTTAATGACATCAATTTACGCGGCGAACCTGCCATTGCCTTACCGATGATGACTGAAAACAAACACTTTATATTGAATTTGTGCAATGATGATGTTTTAGGTTGGTATTGGTATGCTAGGAAGTATGCTCTTCGCGTAGATTTGCAGGGAACCTATAATAATGCAGATTTCACTGTCGATGGCAACCACTCTTTGGAGCAAAAGCTAGAGACATTGGTGAATTACTTAAAAATAATCAACCATGGATAGAGGAGTACCGAAAGGAGTAGGGGTTGCTTTAATAACACCCTTTCACAACGATGGCTCTATTGATTTCAACGGCCTAGATAGACTACTTGAACATTGTATTAAAGGTGGAGTGGACTATTTCGTGGTCAATGGAACTACTGCGGAAAATCCAACGCTGAGTAAGGAGGAGCGATATGAAGTATTAGATTTCGTTCTAGAAAAGAATACCAATCGTTTACCTGTGATTTTTGGTATTGGCGGAAATAACACCATGGCCGTTGCGCAAGAAATGTCAGCCTTCAATGTTGACGGTGTGAGCGCGTTGCTAAGTGCGAGCCCCTACTACAATAAGCCTACTCAAGAAGGAATTTACCAGCACTACAAGGCGTTAAGCGAAGCTTCTAGTTTGCCAGTAATCCTTTACAATGTACCCGGAAGAACAAGCTCGAATATCTCTGCAGAAACTACGCTGCGTCTTGCTGCTGACTTTGAAAATATTGTAGCCATTAAAGAAGCTAGTGGAAATTTAGATCAGATCACTGAACTTGTTTTAGGGCGTCCAGAAGGTTTTAAAATCATCTCTGGTGACGACAATTTGACGTTTGCTATGTTAGGTTTAGGTTGTGACGGTGTAATTTCCGTAAGCGGTCAAGGGGTGCCAGAAGTATTCTGTAAGGTTTACGATGAATCTGTTCAAGGCAATTGGTCTGCATCAAAAGAGGTACATCTATCACTATTTCATCTAACGAATCTTCTTTTTGCGGAAGGTAACCCTGCTGGTATTAAAGCAGTATTAGAATTACGAGGTATTTGTAATAATCATGTCAGATTACCATTGGTTTCTGCGACAAATAGATTAATACAGGAGTTAACATCAGAATTGAACAGCCTTAACTTGTTATAAACACTAACTCTAAGAAATTATAACACAAGGCTAACGAGTAGTTAATGAACTACTTGTTAGCCTTTTTCATTTTATGCTTCAAAAACGTCGAAGATGAGAATTAGAAGAAAGTTAGATGTTTGCGTATTAAGTGACATTCATTTAGGAACCTACGGATGCCATGCTAAAGAACTCAATTCATATCTCCATTCTATTGAACCCAAAGTACTCGTTCTTAATGGGGATATCATTGACATATGGAATTTCAGAAAATCATATTTTCCTAAGGAACACTTAAAAGTGATCCGTCGACTTTTAAAGATGGCAAGTAAGGGAACGAAGATTCATTATATCACGGGTAATCATGATGAAGCTCTGCGAAGATTTACCGATTGGCAACTAGGTAATATTTATCTTCGAAATCACCTCGTTCTAAAGCTAGATGGGAAAAAACTCTGGTTCTTCCACGGTGATATTTTTGATCACAGCATACATCAAGCCAAGTTTATAGCAAAAATGGGGGGCTGGGGCTACGACCTTCTAATAGTGATGAATCGCTGGCTGAATAAGATTTTAAAAAAGTTAGGTCGTGAAAAGTATAGCCTATCTAAGCGAATCAAAAACAGTGTTAAAGGAGCCGTTAAGTTCATCGGAGATTTCGAGAGAGTAGCTAGCGAATTGGCGATAGAAAAGAAATACGATTACGTTGTGTGCGGTCATATCCATCAGCCAATTATGAGAGAAGTTAAAACGAACAAAGGTTCCGTAAAATACATGAATTCAGGTGATTGGGTAGAAAATTGCACTGCCTTAGAGTACCACGGAGGTATATGGCGCTTACATCAGCATGATTTTCTTTCTACCCCAAAGAATGGGGTTCCGGAACAAGATGACGAGGAACGCACTCATTTATCGCCGAAAGAGCTAATTTCGAAACTTACTGAGGAATTTCTGAATAGCTAATTTGAAGATACTTTACGCATTTCAAGGAACTGGTAATGGCCATGTGGCCCGGGCGAGAGATTTAGTCCCTCGGTTGCATGCTCACGCAGAAGTAGATGTACTTGTTTCAGGAACTCAGAGCGACCTGAATTTAGGTTTCAACATAAAATATCGCTCTTACGGACTTACGATGGTCTATGATTCGAAAGGGGCTGTAAGTTACTGGCGCAGTATTTTAAAGAATAAGCCGCTTCGATTCATAAGGGATGTTCTTTCCCTTCCAGTCAAGGAATATGATGCAGTATTCATAGACTTTGAGGCCGTTGCTTCTTATGCTTGTTTATTGCGAAGAGTTCCGTCATTACAAATAAGTCATCAAGCTGCCTTTTGGACTAAGAATACTCCTCGTCCCCCAAAACGAGTTTGGCACTGGGAATGGGTGATGTCGAACATGTCCCCATCGAAATATGCCATTGGATTTCACTTTGAAAACTATGATACATTCATACTTCCACCCATCATTAGGAAGGAAATCCGGAAACTAGAATTAGAGGATAGAGGACATTATACGATTTACTTGCCTTCCTATTCAGCAGAGGAAATTGTAGCTTTTACGGCCCAATTCCCAAACGAACGTTTTGAAGTGTTTTCTCGAGTAGAGAAACAGTACTCTACTGATAACACGATTGTTAAGCCAGTCGGAGTTGAAGGCTATCTTGAGAGTTTTAAAACCTGTACCGGTCTTATTTGCGGCGCTGGCTTCGAAGCACCTTCCGAGGCCTTATACTGCGGCAAAAAACTACTGATTAGCCCGATTAACGGACAATATGAACAAGCCTCTAACGCAGTTGCAGCGTCACTAATCGGTGTTGAAGTATTTGATTCTTTGGACATAAATGGCAAGGCCATTTGGCAAGAATTCTTAAACAGTACACATCGGAATAAGATTGATTTTCCTGATTACGCAGATGTACTAGTTGAACAGCTGATTAGCAATGTAGAAAAGGGTAGGGATTATGATGATATTTCCTCTTTACAAGTTTGGTAAATACCTTACCTTTGCCCGTCAATGATGGGAAAGAAATTCTTTACATATATACTCCTTGCCGTGATGGCAACTTCATGTGGTGAGTACCAAGAAGTGCTAAAAAGCAAGGATTTAGATTTTAAATTCGGAAAAGCTGTAGAATACTACGAGGCTGGTGAATACAACAAAGCGTATCCAATATTTGATGAATTAATTACGCTGTATCGTGGTACTGAAAAGGCGCAAGAAGTTTATTTTTATTACGCTAATACGTTGTACCTGCAGAAGGATTACATCTTAGCCGGCTATCACTTCAAGAATTTCTACAAAACCTTTCCTCAAAACGAGCAAGCGGATCAAGCTGCATACCTTACAGCCTACTGCTACTATTTAGAAGCGCCAACACATAGCCTAGATCAAGCATACACCTTTAAAGCAATTAATGAATTGCAGTTATTCATCAATACACATCCTGGTTCGGATAAAATTGACTTGTGTAACGAGTACATGGAAGATCTTCGTGGTCGCCTAGAACTAAAAAGCTACGAAATCGCAAAACAGTATTACAAGACGAGAAAATACAAGGCAGCTATGACTGCATTCACTACTACCTTGAGTGAATACCCAGATACACCATATCGCGAAGAAGCTATGTATCTTAAAGCAAAGGCTGCTTTTAAGCTAGCTGAGAACAGTGTCGCTGAGCTTCAAGAAGAGCGCTTTATTGAAGCGAATACTGCATTGAATGACCTTGAGGAGATTTACCCAGAAAGTGAATACCTCCCAGAATTACGTAAATTGACTAAATAAATCATCCCGAAGCACATGGATTACAAGAAAATGCCTGCGGATAAAACCACAAGAACGCACGATACGAACAAGATTGACGCGCCTACAGAGAATATCTACGAGGCGTTAACAATTATTGCAAAGCGTGCGGAGCAGATCAACGATGACACTCGTGAAGAATTACACGCTAAACTTCAAGAGTTCGCATCTTCGACTGAATCTCTTGAGGAGATCTTTGAAAACAAAGAGCAGATTGAAGTAAGCCGTTTTTACGAGAGCTTACCAAAGCCAACTGCACTTGCAATGCAAGAGTGGTTAGACAATAACATCTACTTCAGAAGAGAAGAAGAGAAATAAATCTAATCCGATGAGTCTTTTGTACAATCGCAAGGTGCTGCTTGGCGTTTCAGGTAGTATTGCAGCTTACAAAAGCGCACATCTAGTTAGAGAACTCATTAAAAGGGGTGCCGAAGTCCAGGTTGTCATTACTGATGCCGCTAAGGATTTCGTCACCCCTTTGACTCTTTCTACCCTGAGTACACGTCCTGTTTACAGTGCTTTCATCGAAGATGAGCAAAAGGCTTATGGAGTTTGGAACAATCATGTTGAAATGGGCTTGTGGGCCGATTTAATGGTTATTGCGCCAGCCTCGTCAAATACGCTTTCTAAAATGGCAACAGGTGCCTGTGATAATCTTTTAACAGCGGTTTATTTGAGCGCTAAATGTCCTGTTTTTGCAGCGCCTGCAATGGATCTTGATATGTACGCCAATGGCGCAACTTCGGATAACCTCAAGGTTCTCGAACAGCGAGGTGTGGGAATTATAGACTCTGATTACGGCGAATTGGCATCAGGATTAGTGGGAAAAGGCAGAATGGCAGAACCTGAAGCTATTGCCGACCACCTGGAGGAATACTTGCGCTCTACGCTTCCGTTATTTGGTAAAAAGGTTCTTATAAATGCAGGACCCACGCACGAACATTTAGATCCTGTTCGATTTTTAGGGAATAATAGTTCCGGTAAAATGGGAGCGGCAATTGCAACCGCAGCTAGAGATCTGGGTGCAGATGTACGTTTAGTTTTGGGGCCTACTCAAACTACGCTCGACTTAAAAGGAATTACAGTTACTCGTGTTACTAGTGCAGACGACATGCTCAGTGCAATGGTATCTGAGTTTACAGATAGCTCCTTAACGGTGTGTTGTGCTGCAGTAAGCGATTATAAACCTGTATCTCAGGCGGAACACAAGATTAAAAAATCTGATGAGGGCGACTCATTGACTATTTCATTAGAGAAAACACCGGATATACTTAGTACACTGGGTACACTCAAAAGGGATGAAAATCATCTCGTAGGTTTTGCACTCGAAACAAGAGACGGCGAGTCATACGCCAAGCAGAAGCTCATTAAAAAGAATGCTAGCGCAATTGTTCTGAATACTTTAGGTAAGCAGGGAGTGGGCTTCGAAACAGATACCAATGAAGTGTCTGTGTACACGGCATCCGGTAAAACTTTTTCTTTTCCATTAACTAGCAAGATTGCGCTCGGAAAATCGTTACTTGAGTTATTCATGAGTGAATTTAATTTATCCGATGCGTAAGATTATTCTTGTTCTTGTTTCTATAGTCGCCATAGTTCATGCGCAGGCCCAAGAACTTCGGGCTACTGTGAAGGTGCTAAGCCCTGAAATACAGACGACTAATAAGGACGTATTTGTTGCCTTGGAAAATACTATCCAGAGCTTTTTGAATGGGTATACTTTCACCGAGCACAAGTATTCAGATGAAGAAAGAATAGCCTGTAGTTTTATTTTGACTATTGAAGCTATGAATGGAGCTCGTTTTGACGGTAATCTGCAAGTTCAATATTCTCGCCCTGTATTTGGTTCACAGTACAATAGTCCGGTGCTTAATGTATTGGATAAAGATGTAGTCTTTAGTTATCGTGAAAATGAACCCATTGAATTTCAGCAAAATACATTCACCACAAACCTCAGTAGTATACTGGCTTTCTATTCATACATCATCATTGGTATGGACCGATCGACCTTTAAGTTGAACGGTGGAGATGCCGAATTTGCTATTGCGCAAAGCATAGTCACCACAGCGCAGAGCAGTGGTGGGGCAAGTGGCTGGAAAAGTTTTGACGGAAATAAAAATA
Organism: Flavobacteriales bacterium UBA5939; assembly: GCA_002430755.1. GTDB lineage: Bacteria > Bacteroidota > Bacteroidia > Flavobacteriales > Schleiferiaceae > UBA10364. The sequence goes on from DJCX01000081.1 coordinate 41,524, forward strand.
GATTCTGGATATCGGATGCCTTGAATTCTCCAGCGTTCGAACCTGTAAAGGAGTGTTTATATCTCTACCACCGTCAAGGGCTGGATTTGATGCATATGAGTAGCAATCATAAACAGGCATTGACGACCATAACAACAGCGCTTCGTAAACTCGAGGAGCCCAACCAAAAACGTCCGAACAGCTATTTAATGAATCTCTTTTTTGATGCTAAGAATCCTGAGATAATTAGTCTCTATTCGGAAGCTGAGTCGCTAGGTGTTGACATTAAAGGTCTACAAGCGATGCTAGAGTCCATTGACCGAACGCACGCAAGTTCCTACTCCAAATTTGGCAGGTAAGGTGTTGAGAACCATATACATAAAGAACTTTATTTTAATTGACGAGTTACATCTTGACTTTACTCGTGGCTTAACCGTGCTCACAGGTGAAACAGGCGCTGGAAAAAGTATACTGCTTGGTGCACTTAACGCAGGACTAGGGAAAAGAATCTCGTCAAAAGGAATCCTCAAGGATCCGACCAAAAAAGGGGTTGTAGAGATCACTATTGATATAGAAGAACATCTGAAAGATGCTTTCGAAGGACTTCAACTTGATTTCGAACCGATAAGCACTTTTCGAAGAGAGATATTACCAGGTGGTAAAACACGATGTTTTGTGAACGATACTCCTACAAAAGCCTCAGCTTTACAGGACATCACTGGCCATTTGGTGGACATAAACTCACAAAAAGACGAAGGTCTTATTCACAGGCCGTTAGAACAGCTTTCATTGATCGATAGCTTCGTAGAATTTCGCGATGAGAAGAAAAATTATGAGGAGAAATTTATTGAATTTAGAAGAGTTACTCTCGCTATAAAGGAATTAGAAAATATTGGTCCATCCGAAGATCTCGACTACTTGAAATTCGTGTTTGAAGAATTGAACGGATCACCTGTTACACAGGAACAATATATTTCTCTAGAAGAAAGTATTCTTCGGGCTAAATCTATTAGGAATGAGCAAGTTTCGTACGAGAAAGCAAGCGGTATTCTCAGTAGTGAAAATGGATTGCTCGACCAGCTGTATTCACTGGAATCTGCTTTAATGCAAGCTTCAGACGATGAAACACTTCAGAATCAACTTGAACAGGTACGTAATATCATTGCTGATATAAAAGGAGTGGAGCGGGCCATCTCCAAAGGCTTGAATGAGACTATCTCTGAAAGCGAATTCAATGCCTTGCTGCAGGAAAAATCGAGTATTGACGCTCTTGTCAAAAAGCATAGGGTTTTAACTGTTGAAGAACTTGAGGTAAAGCGCGAAGCAATACGAGAGCGTATAACTTTATTGGAGAATAAGGACGAAGAGCTGATTCGTTTAAATAAGTTACGTGAACGATTATTAGTAGACCTTGATGCTCTTGGAAACGATATGCATCTATTGCGAAAGTCGGCTTCAGACCAAATAGAAAAAACACTCAGTGAATATCTCGTGAGGGTAGACCTTCCTAAAGCTAGGCTGCAATTGAGTTGGAATCAAACCTCCTTTGGAAAATATGGTAAGTATCTACCAGAACTGTTGTTTGCTGCAAATCCCGGTTCTAATATGCAACCGTTAAGCAAAGTAGCTTCAGGAGGTGAGCAAAGCAGAGTAAAGTTGGCTTTAAAGGCCGTTTTAGGACGTGTTTCTGGATTGAGCACACAACTTTTCGATGAAATAGATTCAGGTATTAGTGGTTCAACCGCTGAGAAAATCGGTACACTAATGAGAGAAATGTCTGTAAATCAACAGATTATAGCCATTACTCATCTTCCTCAGGTTGCAGCCAAGGGCGATGTACACTTGTTGGTATCAAAATCGCAACAAGTCGATTCCACTACTTCTAATGTTGTTCCTTTATCTTCTAAGGAAAGAGAGCAAGAAATTGCTAGAATGCTAAGTGGAGAGAATATTTCTCAGGCCGCTAAGAATCAAGCGAAAACATTGCTCAACGCACGGTAAGTGCTATTTTTGAATTACGAAAAAACACAAAACGTATGTCAAACGGATTACTAGAAGGCAAATGCGGTATCGTATTTGGCGCACTTAATTCAGATTCAATTGCTTGGAAAGCCGCTGAAGCAATACATGCACAAGGCGGACGAGTGGTATTGACTAATGCTCCCATCGCAATGCGCATGGGTGAGCTTAATAATCTTTCGGAAGCGATTAATGCTCCCATTATTCCAGCCGATGCAACGAGTCTCGACGATCTTAATGCACTAATTGACGGTGCCATGGAACACTTTGGGGGTAAAATTGACTTCATTCTTCATTCGATTGGAATGAGCGTTAATGTCCGTAAAGGAAAGCACTATACGGAGCTCAACTACGACTGGCTTCAGAAAGGCTGGGATGTAAGTGCGGTTAGTTTTCACAAAGTGATGCAATGTGCCTGGAATAAGGATGCCGTGAACGAGTGGGGATCTATTCTTGGGCTTACTTATATGGCCGCGCAACGTACATTCCCAGATTACAACGATATGGCTGATAATAAAAGCTACCTTGAAAGTATCGCACGCAGTTTTGGTTACCATTGGGGTGTTAAAAACAATGTCCGCGTAAATACCATTTCACAGAGCCCTACACCTACTACTGCAGGGTCTGGTGTTAAAGGATTTGATGGCTTTATCGCTTACGCTGAGAAGATGTCACCATTAGGGAATGCAACGGCGGAAGACTGTGCCAACTACATTGTAACTATGTTCTCAGATCTAACAAGACGTGTAACTATGCAAAACCTCTACAACGATGGAGGTTTCAGCACTATGGGAGTTAGTAACATGGTCATGCAACAATTCATGGAAGGAGAGGAGTAGTCCTGTACCATCTGATTATACAGAGAGCCGTTAGCCGTTAAGGTTAGCGGCTCTTTTTGTAGAGATAGATCTCCGTCTTAGCAAATTGCTCTACAAATTCAAATCCAGCGACTTCTCCAGGCATATTTGAAATATAGTATACAGCATCATTTTCTGTGAAATGGTAATCTGTATATCGCTCCGCAATTGCTGCCAAACGCCAGTTTTCAGAAAGGGCATCTACCTTTACAGCACTAGGCTTATATGATTCTTCGATTGCCTCGAGTGCGTGGATAACATGTTTATCTCTAGACGGACTTTTGGAGAAATAGATACTTAGGCCAATGGCCACAACCCAACTACACAAGTTCGAAAGTGAAATTACTTTTACCCACTTTTTTCGCTGAATCGGCCATGGATACTCATGTTGTGCAAGATGAATTGCAAACCCCATCATCCAAAAGGCCATGGATGGCATAAAATAATAGTGATGTTGGCGGTCCATAAATAGGAAAGGAAGAGTGCCACACAAAGCGAGGAGGAAGAAAAATACGCTTCCACGTTGCAATGTATAAACTTCTTTTTTTCTCCATCTAAATACAATGGTGACGAGAATAGGGAGGGTCAACTGCTTTAAAACTTCTAAAATACTTTCTAAAGCACCACCTGCTTGCTCTCGGTTACCAGATAGTGTTGGTAAAAGTTGCCGATCGAGATACGTAGAAAAGAAACTTTCAAAAGCCGGTTGATACAGGTAAAAGTAGGAGAAAAGGGCGCTAAATACGATGATCATAATAGACATCGAAACCAATGCAGCTTTTCTTCGATCAGCATACAATGTGGCCATGATAGGCAAAGTCATCAAAGGAAATAAACTGACCGGGCCTTTTATACCTAAACTAAAGAAGAACACACCCCCAGCAAGTACACTCCAGAAATAATTCTTTTTCATGGTACCTTCAAAAAGAAGCCATACTACACACAGGACTGCGGCAGAAAGAGGTGCTTCTAGCATGTTGTTTTGATGTACCCAAATGACCGTTGGTGTTAAAGTCCAAAGCAACTGAGGAATCCAAGCTCTATGACCCGCAGGTATAAATAAGACCCATATTCTTCTAAGCATTAGTACACTTAGGCCGTACATGGTATATGGATAGATACGGTCAACCCAGGGCTGATCCCCAAATAATCGATAGAATATACTGTGCAACCAAAAAGAGAAAGGAGGGTGCTCGTAGAATTCTGGATGGATAGTTGGCGTATAGGATGGAACCCGCAAGGTGCCAATACCGTCATTTATATTCCTAGCAATTGAAGCATAGGTCAGCCCGTCAAAGAACATGCCTTTTGTAAACAATAGCGGAAGAAGCAATAACGCAGCTATTGCCCAAGAGAATTGATTAAGTCTATAGTTTATGATGTGACTCATTAGAATTCGCTCTTCATATGGAACGTAATCTTATCAAACTTGTCTTGGGCCATCTGTAAAGAAAACTGAGAATCGGCTAAGAATACGAGTCGACCGTACTTGTCTTCGGCAAGATAGCGTTGTTTCAGAGTAGAGAACTCTTTAAGCTGATCCTCGTCATTGCTTTCAATCCAACAAGCTTTAAATGCAGGAAAATTCTCATAGGAGCACTTGGCATTATACTCGTGTTCGAGACGGTATTGAATCACTTCATACTGCAATGCGCCAACAGTGCCAATAATCTTCCTGTTGTTCTGTTTAAGAGTAAACAATTGTGCTACACCTTCATCCATTAACTGGTCAATTCCCTTGTTCAACTGCTTGGCCTTTAATGGATCAGCATTGTTAATGAATCTGAAGTGCTCTGGCGAGAACGATGGAATACCTTTATAGTTCAACTGTTCTTTTGAAGTTAGTGTATCTCCAATTCTGAATGTACCATTATCCGGTATACCTATAATATCTCCAGGAAACGCTTCGTCAATTGTACTCTTTTTAGAAGCCATAAATGCAGTCGGAGCACTGACTCTAAATGATTTGCCACTTCTGGTGTGAACATAGTTTTTATTGCGCTCAAACTTACCACTGACTACTTTTAGGAAAGCAATCCTGTTTCTATGGTTTGGATCGATGTTCGCGTGAATCTTAAATACGAATCCAGAGAATTCATTCTCATTAGGTCGAACAAGTCTTTGCTCTGCTTCTTTTGGCTGTGGCTCAGGTGCTATGTCTTGAAAACAATCGAGCAACTCACGAACACCGAAGTTATTCAATGCGGAACCAAAAAATACAGGACATAGATCTCCGCTTAGATACTCGGAACGGTCAAATTGCGGATACACAGCTTCTAAAAGTTCAAGGTCATTTCTAAGTTCTGTAGCGGCCTCTTCGCCTACATATTCGTCAAGTTCAGGTGAACTAATATCTTCGAAAGAGGTTCCCTCACTAATTTTTTGTTTGTTGTCGGCACTGTAAAGATTGAGATTCTTTTCCCACATATTATAAACCCCTTGAAAGCGCTGTCCCATACCAATGGGCCAGGATAGTGGACATAGCGTCAATCCGAGTTTCTGTTCGACTTCATCAATAAGATCGAAACCATCTTTCCCTTCACGGTCCAATTTATTTATGAATACTATAATAGGTGTAGCGCGCATGCGACAAACCTTTACAAGTTTTTCTGTTTGAGGCTCAACACCTTTTGCAACATCAATTACTACAATAACACTATCACAAGCAGTAAGTGTACGGTAAGTATCTTCGGCAAAGTCTTGGTGACCAGGTGTGTCCAGGATATTGATCTTTTTATCTTTGTAATAGAATCCCATCACAGAGGTCGCCACCGATATACCACGTTGCTTTTCAATCTCCATAAAATCGGATGTCGCAGACTTTTTAACCTTATTACTTTTAACGGCACCAGCCTCTTGAATAGCACCACCAAATAACAGAAGTTTTTCTGTTAATGTAGTTTTTCCGGCATCGGGATGGGAAATAATCCCAAAGGTTCTGCGAATACTGATTTCCTTTTCGATTGACATCTACTAAAATTTTGTCGCAAATATACTAAAGCGACCCTCGTCAGTTTATGGTAATTACTTATACTTGCTACCCACAAAACTTTTCTTTCACAGATTCGTTAATATTGCGTGAAGTCTCGCTATTCCATAAAAGATTTAGAGCAGCTTAGTGGTATTAAAGCCCACACAATTCGTGCTTGGGAGCAACGTCACAAACTAATCACTCCTAAGAGAACAAGCACTAACATCCGCTTCTACAGTGATGATGACCTTCGAGTTATTTTAAATGTAAGTATACTTTTAGAACACGATTGGAAGATTGGTCAAATCGCAAAGCTCGCTCCAGAGGAAATTGCAAAATCAGCACTAGAGGCAGATCCTTACGAAGGAAATTACGCTTATGAGCTCAATGAGTTGAAATTAAGTACACTGAACTTTGATATTGAGCGGTTCGAAGCAATAATGTCAACTTGCATCGATAAACATGGTATCCATAATACTTTTCAGAAAGTCATTGGAGATTATATCCAAGAATTAGGGAAACTCTGGCTTAGCGGATCAGTAAGTATTTCTCAAGAGCACTTCATGTCATCTATGATTCGTCAAAAGTTGTATTCAGCCCTTGATGAACTTAATGCAGGCGATAGCGGAAAAACATTTGCGCTTTTCCTACCAGCGAATGAGCTACATGAGATTGGGCTTCTTTATTTAGCCTATGTCCTGAAGGAACGTGGTGAAAGGGTAATTTATCTTGGTCAAAGTCTACCGAAGGAGTATCTAACCGATTTGTTGGATAATCAAAATGTAGATGCACTTATATCAGTATTCACTACAAACCCAGACGTCGAATATTTGCCAGAATATCTACGTGATTTAGACGATCTTATCCACGATCGTGGGGTAGAGGTACACCTAACGGGGTATCAATTCAATGATTTCTCCGAAAATAAGTTTCGGGATAACATTCACATTTACAGCACATTAAAGGATTTGACTACCCATATTTAATGGGTATTTAGACTTGTTTAATAAATTTTATTCATCGTTAGACAAATTGTTTGAACATATTGTTTAACTTTGAGGAAGCAACCTTAAACATTGTCTTTATGTCAACCGCAGAATTTGGAGAATTAATTGATCGTGAGCACGACTTTTTGCATCAGTTAGCAATGAAGTTGACCAAGCGTCATGACGATGCCCAAGACCTAATCCAGGATACTTATTTCAAGGCTCTCAAGAACAAGGACAAGTTTGCCACTGGGACTAATCTCAAAGGATGGTTGTATACCATCATGAAAAACACTTTCATCAATAATTACCGTCGCAAGAAGCAACAAAACACCTTTGTCGATGAAACTGAAAGCCAATTCTTTTTAAATAGTAAAGAGGCTAGCAGAACGACTCTTACCGACGCGAATGTAGATAACGACTACATCATGGAGCAGATAAATTCAATCGAGCCCCATTACACAGAGGCGTTTTTCATGCATTATGAAGGGTATAAGTACGAGGAAATTGCAGAGCACTTTAACATTCCTCTAGGTACAGTTAAATCCCGAATTTTCTTAGCACGAAAGAAAATGATGGAGAAGCTCGCCGACCAACGCCACTAACCACAGCCTACCGCCTTATCACATGAAATCAGTTATTGTCATTGGTTCTGGGTTCGCAGGCCTAAGTGCCGCTTCCTTTTTAGCCCGTGAAGGGTACGATGTTACTGTCCTAGAGAAAAACGACCAACTTGGAGGACGAGCGCGCTCGTGGAAAAAAGATGGTTTCACTTTCGATATGGGACCTAGTTGGTACTGGATGCCCGATGTATTTGAACGCTACTTTTCAGAATTCGACACTAAAGTAGAAGACCTCTATAATTTAGTACGATTGGATCCTTCTTATAGAGTCGTGTTTGGTCCAAACGATCATGAGGACCAAAGCGCCAACATGGAAGAGCTTGAAGCCATGTTTGATAGACTGGACCCTGGATCAGGATTACGCTTACGTAAGTTTTTGAAGCAAGGAGCTTACAAATACGAAGTTGGCATTAAGGATCTCGTTTTTCGTCCAGGGCGCTCTCTAACAGAATTTATGGACTTTAGGATTGTCAAAGGCCTCTTTCAGTTGGATATGCTCAAGGACATTAGGAAGCATGTTGCAGAAGTAAGCATGCATCCTAAGCTCAAGGCGATCCTCGAATTCCCTGTTTTATTTCTTGGCGCCTTACCCCAAAATACGCCTGCACTATATAGCTTAATGAATTACGCTGATATGTCGTTGGGGACTTGGTATCCCATGAACGGTATGAACGAAATTATTCAAGGAATGATTCGTGTTGCTAAAGAGCAAGGGGTGAAATTCAGAACATCAACCGAAGTAACAGGATTTAAGTATTCCAATAATCGAATAGTTAGTGTATTGACGAAAGGAGGTTCGTTTACCGCAGATATTGTTGTGGGAGGTGCTGATTACCATCATATTGATCAGGTCATCAGTTCTCCTAAATACAGGGAATACACTCCAGAATATTGGGACAAACGCAAGATGGCACCGTCATCACTACTTTATTACCTAGGAATTAAAGGTGAAGTACCTAACGTCTTGCATCACAACCTGTTTTTTGACCATGAATTGGATCAGCATGCACACGAGATTTATACAGACCCTAAATGGCCCACAAAACCTCTTTTCTATGCTAGTGCTCCGTCAAAAACAGATGCAAGTGTAGCACCCGAGGGCTGTGAAAATATGTTCCTACTCATGCCAACTGCTCCTGGTATGGACGGGGATACAGAAGAAGTCCGTGAAAAATATTATAACTTGATGATGGATCGTCTTGAAGAATTTACCGGTTCCTCAATTCGTGACAGGGTAGTGGTAAAACGGAGTTTTGCCTATCAAGATTTTAAATCAGAATACAACAGTTTTAAAGGCAATGCATACGGCCTTGCCAACACAATAGACCAAACCGCAATTCTTAAGCCTAGACTGAAGAGCAAAAAAGTGAGCAATTTGTACTTCGCTGGACAACTTACTACGCCTGGACCTGGAGTTCCTCCATGCTTGATTAGTGGGGAAGTTGTGAGTAAAGAAATCGCGAAGGACTATCAAATAAAGAAAGCGGTATGAAAGCACTCTTTGACAGCGTAAGTATTCGCACATCAAGAATGACGACTAAAGCGTATAGTACGTCGTTCTCACTGGGTATTCTAGGTCTTGACAAGAAGTACCACGATCCCATATATGCCATCTATGGCTTTGTTAGATTTGCAGATGAAATCGTTGATACGTTTGAGGACTATTCTCAGAAAGAGTTGCTCGAACGCTTTTGGAAGGATACTTATCTAGCACTAGACGAGAAGATTAGTTTGAATCCTATACTTAATAGTTTTCAGCAAGTGGTGAATGCGTTTAATATTGACAGAGATCTAATCGAAACATTCTTGAAGTCCATGGAAATGGATTTATACAAAAATGATTATGATGAGGAAGGATACAAGGCCTACATCCTAGGTAGTGCCGAGGTAGTTGGACTCATGTGTCTAAAGGTTTTTGTTGACGGCAATGAAAAACGATACCAAGAGCTTAAAAAGCCTGCAATGCAATTAGGCTCTGCCTTCCAGAAGATTAATTTCCTAAGAGATCTACACGCCGATTACCATGCTTTGGGAAGAACTTATTTTCCAGGAGTAGACTTGAATGAATTTAACGAGCGGGTAAAAGCTGAGATTGAGGCCGACATAGATATTGACTTTAAGGCAGGATACGAAGGGATTAAACAACTTCCTAAAGGAGCACGATTTGGAGTCTATATCGCATACGTATATTACTACAGTCTATTCAAGAAGATTTGTAATACACATGCAGATATCATTTTGAATGAGCGTGTGCGTATTTCGAACAAAAGGAAGTACGGTTTGTTTTTAAGTTCGTACGTTAGACACACCATAAACTGGATATAACATATTACAATGCTTGAACAAGTTATCCTGGTCGATTCGGACGATAATCCGATTGGGCTGATGGAGAAAATGGAAGCGCACCGAAAGGCGAAACTGCACCGTGCATTCTCTGTTTTCGCCATGAACGACAACAACGAAATTTTACTTCAAAGACGTGCTCTACACAAGTACCACAGTGGTGGACTATGGACGAACACGTGTTGTTCTCATCCTAGAGATGGAGAAACTGTGGAAGAAGCCGCCACAAGAAGATTAATGGAAGAGATGGGTTTTACCTGTTCGGTCAAACGTATTTTTTCATTTATCTACAAAGCAGAATTGGACAATGATTTAACGGAGCATGAGCTGGACCATGTCCTCATTGCCCGTTACAACGAAGATCCAAATATTAACCCTGAAGAAGTCGATAGTTTTGACTGGAAATCAGTGGATTGGGTGGCTGAAGACATGAAAGCTCATCCTGAGAAGTACACTGAATGGTTCAAAATAATCTATGACCGATTCTTAAAGTATTGGCATAATGAGAATCACGGTATGTAGACGAGCACATTTTAATGCTGCACATAGGTTGCACAATCCTGAATTGAGCGCTGCTGAAAATGCAGCCACTTTTGGGAAGTGCAATAATGAGTATTACCACGGTCACAACTATGAACTCATCGTTCATGTTACAGGGGAAGTCGACCCGAAGACTGGGTATCTCATAGATATGAAAGTCCTCCGAGATCATATTAAGAAAGAGGTAGAAGACTACTTAGATCACAAAAATCTGAACGTACAAGTAGAGGAGTTTAAAACGCTCAATCCAACCGCAGAGCATATAGCTTTTGTCATTTGGAATAGGTTGCGAAGCGTACTCAATACTGACTTAGAATTAAAAGTGACGCTTTACGAGACGCCACGTAACTACGTTGAATACAGCGGTAAATAAAAGTATTATGACACACCACGAAAAGGGCTACACTGCTGAGCAATTGGAACAGTTGGTAGAAGCACATTTGGGCACTTCAATAGACACTCCATTGCGTTCTGACGCCTTCGATATGTCAGAAGATGAGAAAATTAGTTTAATCGCTGAAAAATTCCGTGATATCATGGATATTTTAGGACTAGATCTCAACGACGATAGCTTGAACGGTACACCTTTACGCGTTGCTAAAATGTACGTTAAGGAAGCTTTTGCGGGTCTTAATCCTGAGAATAAGCCTGAGATGAAGTTGTTTTCTAACAAATTTGAGTACAATGAAATGCTTATTGAAAAGGACATCAAAGTCCATTCGCACTGTGAGCATCATTTCGTGCCAATTATTGGAAAGTGTCACGTAGCATACATTCCGAATGGTAGCGTCGTTGGCCTAAGTAAGCTGAATCGTATTGTTAGGCACTATGCCAAGCGACCACAGGTTCAAGAAAGACTTACAAGACAAATTGCAGAGGCACTCATGGAAGGTCTGGGTACCAATGATGTGGCCGTATACCTAGAAGCTGACCACATGTGTGTAAAAACTCGGGGTATTGAAGACGACGGCAGTTCGACCATTACGATGTCCTTCCATGGAGAATTTGAAAAAGACATGAACAAAAAAGCATTTCTGGAGTCATTTAGATGATGAAAGAAGTAAGTATTTTTTGGTTTAGACGCGACCTTAGGCTGGAGGACAACGCCGGACTTTGGAAAGCACTGAAAAGTGGGCATCCTGTGGTGCCTATTTTCATTTTTGATAGAAACATCTTAGATAAACTCGAGGATAAATCTGATGCTCGAGTATCGTTCTTACATCAACGATTGACAGAGATACAAGACCAGTTAACAGGTATAGGTAGCTCTTTACACGTATTCTATGGCACCCCAGAGGAGGCCATGAATATTCTTAATCAAACGTATACTGTAAAAAGTGTATTTCTGAATCGTGACTATGAACCCTATGCTCGTGAGCGAGATGAAGATGTTTTCAAATACTGGAGTGAGCATGATGTTCCTGTGGTCGGGGCGAAAGATCATGTCATTTTTGAAAAGAACGAAGTAGTGAAAGGGGACGGCACACCGTATCTAGTATTTAGTCCCTACGGTAAGGCCTGGCGCAAGAAACTGACCGACTATCATGCTAAAGCTTATCCCAATACCAAGTATTTCAAGAATTTCCTAAGACAAAAGCCATTAGCTATTCCGACATTGGAGTCAATGGGTTTTATACGCACTGAGGTTTCATTGCCATCTTCTATTGTAGACGAGAGTATTATTGAGACGTACGATGCTACCCGTAATTTCCCTGCCAATGAAAAGGGGACGACTAGACTTGGTATGCATTTAAGATTCGGATCAATCTCCGTGCGAAGCCTTCTGCGTAAAGGGCTTGTTAGTAATGACACTTTCGTCAACGAACTCATATGGAGGGATTTCTTTCAAATGGCTTTGTATTATTTCCCGGAGAGTCGAGAAAAGGCTATTAAACCGAAATATGACCTTATTCCGTGGGAAACCAATATGGAACATTTCAAAGCTTGGTGCGAGGGTAGGACAGGATATCCAATTGTAGACGCAGGTATGCGAGAATTGAACACTACGGGCTATATGCACAATCGTGTCCGAATGATTGTAGCCAGTTTTCTGACAAAGCATTTGCTCATAGATTGGAGACTAGGGGAGCGCTACTTCGCAGAAAAGCTATTGGATTTTGATTTGGCCAGCAACATAGGCGGTTGGCAATGGGCTAGTGGATCGGGGCTGGATGCTGCACCATATTTCAGAGTATTCAATCCAACCTCTCAACTTGAGAAGTTTGACAAACAACTAAAGTATGTCAAACGCTGGGTTCCAGAATATGGTACAACCCAATATCCAGAGCCTATTGTTGAGCACAAATGGGCTAGAGAAAGATGTTTAGAACGATTTAAGACAGCTTTGGCGAGCGCTTAAGCTTCCTGAGCTTCGCCTGTATATCCGAAGAGTTTTTTGTCTCGAATTACGTGATGTACATATTCAGGCAGACAATCTGACCAACCTTCCTCACCAGTGCGTATTTGATTTAATACCTCTCGCGAGAATATGTTAGTAATGTCGTGATCGAAGTCTTCGATGTCAAGGATTCTATTGTGGAAGATGAGATAGTCGATGATAGGTCGAAAACGAGGATGTACTTCCGCATCTTCCTTACGCATGATTTTCTCCTCATTTTCGTGATCAATGAAAGGATATACCAGTATTTTCAAGTCCTTCGAGAATATGCGTCCAAATGCTTCTAAAATCCCACCCTGCAAGCCTCGGTAGTATTTGTCCTTAAATAACTCCGTAAGGTTATTTACACCCATCACCAATCCTTGACGCTTTTTGGAGAAACGGCCAAAGTAATCTACGAGCTTATAGTACTCTTGATAATTCGAAATAAGAACAGTCTGACCCAAGGCACACAAGATTTCGGCCCTGTCTAAGAAGTCTTGTTCATCGAGTTCTCCGTCAGCTAACAAATTGTTCAAGGTGATTTCCCACAACACGACAGTTTTATCTGCATCGACCTTCTTATCGTTGGTAAACATGTCGTAACCACATTTGATCATGTCCATATTTACCTTGGTCACAGGTCTAAAAGAACCACGCATTGCTAGCACATGCTTTTTATAGAGCAATTCAGCCGGTAAGAGGTTATTTCCTTCTGGTCCAAAAATGACTGCGTCGGTGTAGCCGTTCTTAATCAATTGAAGAGACATTAAACGATTGTCCACTTCCGCGAAATCAGGGCCATTGAAGTTGATTAAATCAATCTCAATAGCGTCTTTATCAATATTGTCGTAAAGGCTCTCTAGAAAAAGCTTAGGGTCTTCGTAAAACTTATAAGCTCCGTAAATAAGGTTAGTTCCAAGACGTCCAACAGTTTCTTGTTGGTGTTTAGCCTCGTTTTCGTGTAATCGAAAGTGCAGGATTATATCGTTGGTTTCTTTCGTAGGATTAGTCTGGAATCGAATACCCATCCAACCGTGACCTTTGAACGTCTTCGCAAAGTTGATCGTGGCAACAGTATTTGCATAGGCGAAGTAGGTCTTACTAGGGTGCTTGGCTCTATCAAGACGCTTTTCGATCAAACCGTATTCGTGACGAAGCATCTTCTGTAACCTACTTTGAGTGACGTAACGTTTGTCCTCTTCAATACCGTAAATATCATCTGAGAATGCTTTATCATAGGCACTCATTGCTTTTGCAATTGTACCTGAAGCAGCACCGGCTCTAAAAAATTCACGGACCGTCTCTTGACCTGCACCAATTTCAGCGAAAGTGCCGTAGATGTCTGAGTTAAGATTGATTTTCAGCGCTTTCTGCGCAGTGGTATGGATGGTTCTTGGCGTCATTAATCCTGCTGAGATTAGTTCTTGGTGCTAATTTAAAACTTCCTAACTTCGATAAGTCCGTTTTCCAAAGGAAAATGCGCAAAAAGTAGACCAAATGAGCAAGAAAAGCGGAACACTATATTTCTTAGGTACGGGAACCTCCCAAGGCGTACCAGTTATAGGCTGCTCTTGTGAGGTCTGTACTAGTTTAAACCCCAAGGATTGTCGCAGTAGAAGTTCGGTGCATATCGTGTATGATGGTGTACATCTTCAGATAGATACTGGACCCGATTTTAGGCAGCAGATGCTCAATGCAGAGTTAACTCACGTAGATGCCGTTCTATTTACTCACGAGCATCAGGATCACATTGCTGGACTAGATGATACTCGCCCTGTCATCTTTAGAACGGGTAGTGAAATGTTGGTTTATGGTCAACAACGAGTCATCAATAGAATTAAGAAGGTATACGACTATGCATTTGAGCCGCAGCCATATCCCGGAGCACCTCGGATACATGCTACTCCAGTACAAGATGGTCAAAAATTTAGTGTGAAAGGGATTGATATTCAATCTCTTCCGGTAATTCACGGACGACTCCCAATCTTGGGATATCGGATAGGGGGGATGGCTTATTTGACGGATACGAATCATATTCCGGAACCAACGTATGAATTACTTGAAGGGTTAGACGTTTTGGTTATTGATGCATTGCACCACAGAGACCACTTCAGTCATTACACGCTCGAACAGGCCGTCGAACAAGCAAAGAAAATTGGTGCAAAACAAACGTACTTCATCCACATGAGTCACTACATGGGACTACACGAAACAGTATCCAATAAACTGCCAAAAAATATGTACTTGTCCTATGACGGACTAGAGATCTACTTTAATTAAGCGTGGAGTGATAAATAACTACCCTTCACGTAAACACCTTTAACAAAGTTATTTACATCCAATCCTTTAAATGGATTGTTGAAAGCTTTCGACCCCATAGCTGTGATCTGTTCTCTCCCATAGGTGATGATGGTAAACTCTGCCGTTGCACCTTCTTGAATGGTTAATTCTGGAAGATTCAATAATGACCTAGGCACTGTACTCAGCTTCTCTTGCAAGAGTTCTTCTGTAACCTCGTATCGATCTAATAACGCACTCACAGCACCTTCCAACCCGGCCATTCCAAATTCGGCATTGTCAAACTCACATTGCTTTTGCTCAATGTCCTTGGGAAGATGATCAACAGCAATACAATCTATCGTACCGTCTACAACGGCTTCCCATAGAACGCTACGCTCTACATCTGTCCGGATAGGTGGGGATACCTTCAGTGCTGTATTGTAGTTTTCTAAATCCTCATCAGTGAAGATTAGGTGGTGAATATTGACACTTGCTGTGACATTCAATCCTCTGGATTTGGCGTCACGAATACACTCAACGCCCTCAACAGTGCTGACTGAGGCAATGTGCATAGCACCTTCGGTATATTCAAGAATACTTAAATCGCGCTGTATCTGTGTACTTTCTGAAACTACTGGAATACCCTTTAACCCAATGTAAGTGCTTGTTGCACCTTCGTGCATCTTTCCGTTAGCACTTAGCTCATGATTTTCAGGGTGAACCATAACTCTACCAAAGGGCTTGGTGTACAAAAGCCCTAATTTGAGAAGATTGGCATTTGAAACTCCTTGCTTGTAGTCACCGAATAGATGGGCGCCTAACTGATTCATTTCGAACATCTCGCTGAGCTCTTCTCCCTTACGACCTTTAGACAAGGTTCCTACTGGCACCAAGTGTATTGGTAGTGCTTCTGATTTATTCAGTATAAACTCAACACCTGTTTTGCTTTCATAATGTGGGTGACCGTTACTAACAACACCCACTGCAGTAAAGCCTCCAGAAGCTGCTGCTGCAGAACCGCTTACTAAATCTTCAGATTCCTCGTTACCAGGTTCTCCCAAATCCGAATGCAATTCTGCAAAACCAGTGGTAAGCCAACAACCTTTAAGGTCTATGACACCTTCAGCT
>DJCX01000022.1 GCA_002430755.1 Flavobacteriales bacterium UBA5939
TTTGTCGATTATACAGCTGACCCGATGTCGCGTAGATATTACTACCGCATTTCTTCTCGTGATTCGTGTGGATCTTTGGATACCATCTCGAATTTGGCGACCAATATTCTTTTAAATGTCGAAGCTGTAGGCAACCTAACGTGTGCTTTGAGCTGGACGCCTTACCGCGATTTTGATGGAGGTGTAGAAGAATATGAAATCTACCGTTCTTCGGACGGTGGTAATTCGTTCAATTACGTTACTTCTACCTTAGATACAGGGTTTATTGACGATATTAAGCCGTATTCTAACTCTAAGGGTAAGTTCTGCTACTACATTAAAGCCATCGCAGCTGATGGTATAATTCCTTGGAGAGACGAGTTCGGCATGAAGTTCAATGCCAGATCGAACGTAGCTTGTGCAGTTCACAAAGCTCGTCTATGGTTCCCAACTGCATTTAACCCGAATTCAGACGTTGTAGAAAACAGAGTATGGAAGCCGCAAGGTGTCTTCGCTCGTCCAGACAGCTACACGCTGTTCATCATGGATCGTTGGGGACAGGAAGTGTTCCGTACCACGACCATCGCTGAAGGATGGGACGGTAAGATTGGCGGTAAAGACGCGGGAATGGGCGTTTACACGTATTACGTCAAGTACCGCTCTATTGAAGATGTGCCAATTGAAGAGCGTGGTAACTTCACTTTGCTCTATTAATTGTTAAGATTTCATAAAACATCGCGGGCGGCCCATGGCCGCCCGTGCTATTTCATAGAAATTGCTTAATTTTGGGCGCAATTCAAATCGGAATTGCAATGTCAGATTCAACGAACAAAGTAATAGGCTTAGGCCTTACTTACGACGACGTACTCCTCGTTCCCAACTATTCAGAAGTTCTTCCGCGCGATGTGGATTTATCTTCCAAAGTGACTCGTAACATCGAGCTGAAAACTCCAATCATTTCTGCTGCTATGGATACAGTGACAGAAAGCGCCATGGCGATTGCTATTGCACAGGAAGGAGGTATCGGTGTCATTCATAAGAACATGACCATCGAGCAACAAGCGATTGAGGTGAGAAAGGTGAAACGTGCCGAAAGCGGTATGATCCTAGATCCGGTTACCCTTTTGAAAAATGCGACAGTCGCGGATGCCAAGGCTATGATGGCGGAATTTAAGATTGGCGGTGTTCCCGTGGTCAATGAAGCTAAAAACCTCATTGGTATCATTACGAATCGCGATTTACGCTTTGAAAAGGACAACGGTCGTTTGATAGACGAAGTAATGACCAAGGAAAACTTGATCACTGCCACTCCTGACACAACAATGGTTGAAGCAGAGGCAATTCTTCAAGAACATAAGATTGAGAAATTACCGGTACTCGATTCAAATAATCAGCTTGTAGGTTTGATTACCTACCGTGATATCACGAAAAACAGAGTAAAACCGAACGCGAATAAAGACAAGTATGGACGTTTGCGTGTTGCCGCCGCTGTAGGTGTTACAGGTGATGTTGTAGAGCGCGTAGGCGCTTTGTATGAAAGTGGTGTAGATGCGGTAATTATCGATACGGCGCATGGACACACTAAAGGTGTAGTAACAGCTTTGCAAAGCGTGAAAGCCAAATTCCCAGAACTTGATGTAGTGGTGGGAAATATTGCAACTCCAGAAGCGGCCTTGTACCTCATGGAGGCAGGCGCTGATGCAGTAAAAGTTGGAATTGGACCAGGTTCAATTTGTACCACAAGAATTGTTGCAGGTGTTGGTTTCCCACAGTTGAGCGCAGTCATGGAGGTGGCAAAAGCTATTGACGGACGCATTCCTGTAATTGCTGATGGTGGAATTCGTTTTACCGGTGATATTGTTAAAGCCCTGGCTGCAGGCGCAGATTGTGTGATGCTGGGTTCTATGTTCGCTGGTACCAAAGAAAGTCCAGGTGAAACTGTCATTTACGAAGGTAGAAAGTACAAGACCTACCGCGGTATGGGATCAGTAGAGGCCATGTCAGACGGTTCGAAAGACAGATACTTCCAAGACGTGGAAGACGATGTCAAAAAACTAGTACCAGAAGGTATTGTTGGACGAGTGCCGTATAAAGGAGAAGTGGGCGAAGTAATGTACCAATTCATAGGTGGACTTCGCGCCGGTATGGGATACTGTGGTTCGAAAGATGTACCTACGTTGAAAAAATCGGCCCGCTTTATTCAAATAACTGCAGCCGGTATGCAGGAAAGTCACCCGCACAACGTTAGTATCACAAGAGAAGCTCCTAACTATAGTAGAAGATAAATGATGAAGAAAATCATTCTAATCGCCATCTGTTTTTTTGGCGTACAACTTCAGGCTCAAGAAGTATTGTTTACTGTTGGTAACCAGACCGTTACAGCAGAAGAATTCAAAGCCGTTTATGAGAAAAACAAAGGCGTAGGAAATGCTATAGACCCAAAAACTCCCGAAGAGTACTTGGACCTGTACGTACGCTTTAAATTAAAAATTGCTGAGGCGTACGACCAACAGAGAGATACCGCTGCCAAATTTGTGAAAGAGTTTGGTGGGTACAGAGCGCAATTGGCAAAGCCGTATCTAAGTGATGCGGGATCTGAAGATGCATTGATCAAGGAGGCCTACAATCGTATGTCCCAAGAAGTTCGTGCAGCACACATTATGTTTGAGCTTGCTTCTAGTGCATTGCCGTCGGACACGTTGCGCGTGTACAAAGCAATGATGGAATTGCGCGATGAAATAGTAAGCGGTAAGTTATCTTTCGAGGATGCTGCACGCTCTAAAAGTGCGGATACTTGGAGTGCAAAGCAGGGTGGAGATCTTGGCTATTTTACGGCCTTTAACATGGTGTATCCTTTCGAATCGGGTGCTTACGGTCAAGAAATCGGTTCGGTAAGTAAACCTATTCGTTCTCAATTTGGGTACCACTTGATTAAAACGCTTGATAAGCGTCCGGCGAGCGGTACTGTTCGTGTTCGTCAAATCTTTTTCGCGGCTGGTGAGAAGGCTAAATTGGCTGAAAAGCAGCGTGCAGAGCGCAGTGCGCAAGAAATTTATACTCGTTTGCAGAACGGTGAAGAATTTGGAGCGTTAGTCTCATTTAGTGAGGATAGAAAAACGAAAGACCGCGGCGGTGAAATGCCGG
>DJCX01000067.1 GCA_002430755.1 Flavobacteriales bacterium UBA5939
CCCGGCAATCCGTTCAAATCACTGTCCAACCCACCGTTGTTTGCATTGGTATTGAAGGAGATGGTCACCTCGAAAGGCAATTCAGTCTCATAATCAATCGGTGGATCATGACTTCCTTCATATCCTATGAAATAAAAGTGATCTCGGCTGGTGGCCCCATTGCTTGGGTAATTACCCGCGGTGTAATGATGCCAAACGTAAAATGTACCATTAAGACCAGCTGTGTTGGGTTTGGGAGTGATTTTAACTCCTGTTCTAGGCAATGTTTTAGTACCATTTAAGTCTGCCCATTTGAAGGTGTCATATACTGAGGTGCCTAAGGATTCTGCACTATCATTAGTGCTGAGCCAAAAGTCTTGACCTGTTCCCAAATTCAACGCTTGAGAAGTAAAGGTTGAATCTGCGCTTGAAGCGGGGTAATCTGAAGAGTTGCCGAGTACAGCTTTACCGCCATAGCCGTAATTATAGCTGTGCTTGTATACAACCATTGGCGTAGTCTCTTGTGAAGCTTGGTAATTTCCTGTGTGCGCGCTGAGGTGGTGAATATTGACCTGCTTGTTGGCATTGCTCCAATCCGCGTTTTTTGGATAGTTCAACTCCACCCAAGCACCGTGATATCCTGGATTGTAAATCCAATCGTTCCAGAACTTCTCGAGCGACACCCCTGTAGAGCTTTCAAACGAGCTCTTGAAGCCAGCGGCGTCATAATTTCCAAAAGTATTGCCAGCTATGAGTTCTTTTGAAGCGTGACTAAATAGGCTGTCTCCCAAGAATTCACGAAGGTTATGGGCAACCATGGCGCCCTTTTGATAGGTATGGGTACCGTACGTTTGATTTTGATTGACACCGCTCAGTGCCAAGTGTCCACCGTCGTTTTGACGGGCTTGTTTCAAAACAAGCGCTTGGTTATTCTGTACGGTCTGCACATATTTTGACCGGCTGTAGACCTTTTCTTCATAAAAGTGTGATCCAAATTCAGCAAAGCCTTCGTTGATCCACATGTCTTCCGCAGTTTTTGTAGTAATAGCGTTGCCAAACCACATGTGTGCCAATTCATGAGCGATAATATCCTCGCCATTAAGATTGGCATTTGCCAGAGTTCGGGGTAGATGCACCATTCCGGCATGTTCCATTGCACCTGTTATAGTTAGGGCATAACCGACTTTCTCAAATCGGTAAGGACCGAACTCCTCTACAAAAGCGTCATAGATGTCATTAAGGTTGACAAATCCTGCCGTCATGTTGGCTGTGTCTTGGGCCCTTCCATAGATTTCAAATGGTCGTCCATCATGGGTCCAGCTTTGCTTGAAATAATCAGAAACAGCCATACTCACTAAGTAGGAGGGGATAGGTGCCTGTCCTTCCCAGCGCCAAACTAAATCTCCACTACTAAGTGTATCAGTACCTACGTAAATACCATTGCTTACACCAACCTTTCCTGAAGGCGTGATAATGTTCATTTCATCAAGGGTGCTCTTCTCAACAAAATTGTCAAAGCATGGAAATAGACTGCGCCCATAAACATGTGGGTTGGCAGCAAATCCTACTCCGAGGTTGTAGTGATAAGCGCCGTCGTGGTGAATGCCTCCCCATCCACTGGCATCCTTCGTGGTCGAACCGTGGTAGTAAAAGTCCCAGTGCAGGGTTTGTCCAGCAACCGCAGACGCATTCACGATAACATGCTCGCCTTGTTGCGAGAAATTTAATGGACCGTTTAGTGAAATTATACTGTCAACTGTAAATCCCAATAGGTCGAATCTCAAAGAAGAGAAAGGCAATTTTGCACCCAATTGATATTCGGCAATTCCCGTGAGTTGGCCATTGGCAAAGTTTCTAGAATCAATAGTCAATTTTAGCTGAACAAGGTCCGCTGTGTCTGACCTAGAATTAAAATTGATCGGAGCATTGCTCTGCAGGGGTAGTGGATTCAGTTTGGTGCTTTGGCAATTGAATTGGCCAAAAACCGAAATACTTAAAACGGTAAAAAGTAGCAGCAATGCCTTTTTCATGCTATCCTCTTTGACGCACTGCTTCGTAGAGAAGTACTCCAGTAGCAACGCTTACATTAAGTGAGTTAATTTGCCCTCTCATTGGTATCAGAGCTTTGGCATCGGCCATTTGTAATAGACTCTTGTGTACACCGGTTTCTTCGTTACCCATAATCAGCATGCAAGGATCTGCAAAAGGAGCTTCATACATCGGCGTCTCGGTCTTTTCAGTCCCTGCGATGATCTTTAAGCCGAGGCTCTGAGCGACGAATACTGCATCTTTCATGTGATTGACCTTACAAACGGGAACCTCAAGTAGTGCGCCAGTTGAGGTACGTACAGCATCGGCACTTACAGGGGCACTGTCGTTTTTTGGCAATACGATAGCATCAACACCGGTACAATCTGCTGAGCGAGCGATTGCTCCGAAGTTCCGAACGTCTGTTATTCGATCTAAGGCCAGGATAAGAGGCTTTCGACCTTCGTCCATGACTTTGACGATCACTTCTTCTAGATCATAGAAGTCGATGGGGCTTAAAAACGCTACAGCACCTTGGTGGTTGCCTCGGGTGAGTCGATTAAGTTTTTCTACAGGGACGTACTTAGGCTCAACACCTCGGTCTCTAAGAGTCCCTTCTAGTTGGGTGTAGAGCTGACCGCCGATGCCTTTTTGTAAAAAGACTTTATCGAGAGTCTGTCCATCTTGTACTGCCTGTAATATCGGTCTTAAGCCGTAGATGAGTTGGTCGTTTGCCATTAGCTGTCTAGAGATTTAGGGGACTGTTCGTCAGAGAATTCTCCGAGGTTCGCACGATCAACAATCCTGCTGTCCAATTCTTTTTTGGTCTTGCTGCCAAGTTTTTTCAAGCGTTCTACTTGACTGATCAGATTGCCTCTACCTTCCACCATCTTATTCATGGAATCTTGGTAGGTTTTCTGAGCGGTATTGAACTGTTGTCCGAGCTTGGTCAAGTCTTCGCTTAGGCCGACAAATTTATCGTACAGTTTGCCGCCAGCCTCGGCAATTTCAATAACATTTCGCGTTTGTTTTTCTTGCCTCCATGCCATGGCAATAGTTTTTAACGTTGCGAGCAACGTAGAGGTAGATACCAAGATGATCTTCTTGGAGAAAGCCAGCTCATACAAGCCGCCGTCAAACTTTGTAGCTTCCATAAATGCGGCTTCAATTGGAATAAACAACAATACAAACTCCGGAGTAGCGCCGTCATAAAGCTGCGGGTAATCTTTCTCGCTAAGTTGCTTGATGTGCGTTTGAATGCTCAAAATCAGGGCCTTCATATGTTTGAGCGCATCTTCCTCGTTCTCTGCATTGACATAGGCTTCCCAAGCAACTAGAGACACCTTTGAATCTACAATGATTTTCTTCTCTTCCGGCAACTGTATAACGACATCTGGCTGAAGACGACGACCATCTTCTGTAGTTTCACTGTTTTGAACGAAGAATTCCTTGTCTTTGGTGAGTCCGCTCATTTCTAATGCACGTTCTAAGACGAATTCTCCCCAATTCCCCTGCTTTTTCGTGTCGCCTCGTAATGCTTTGGCTAGACCGCTCGCCTCTGCGCTGAGCTGGTCGTTCATGTTTTTCAGTGCCTTGATGTTCTCCATCAATGCAGAGGTGTTTTTGAGTTCTTCTTTATGGTTTTCTTTTACCGTTGCCTCAAAATCAACCAGCTTCTGCTTAAAGGGTGCAAGTAGCTTGTCCAATTCTTCAGTATTGGTGGTCTTGAACTGTTTAGATTTCTCTTCAAGGACTTTTTCCGCCAAAACCTTGAATTCGTTTGCCATCACCTCTTTATCAGCTTTAGCCTGCGCTTTTTGTTCTTCAAAGTTTTTTGATTGATCGTCCAATTTTTCTTCCGCCGCCTTGAGTTTAGCTTCAAGTGAACTGATTTGCTGGGCTGTTTGAACCTGTAATGCTGTTAGGGATGCTTTCGTTTGCTCTAGCTCGGAATCTTTGTTTTCAAGAGTATCTTTTAATTCCTTCATTTGGTCACCAGCCCAGCCGGGCAAATCACCAGAAGCTGATGCCGATTCAGTAGTGGTACCTCGAAATTTAAAAATGAGTAGAACTACTGCAATTAAGTTTATTACGGCAAAAACAACACCCATCGTAGTCATTGGAAAAGGCTGAATTTTGAATTATTAGAATAGTGATTGCTGCGCTGTTGTAGGCAATTCCCAATGTACGATTTCTAGCCCTTTTTTGCGCTGTTCATTATTAAATCTTGTGAACGGTTTAGAACCGAAAAACCCTCGATAAGCGCTGAGTGGTGATGGGTGCGGCGTTTCAATCAGAGTTCTGTTTTCTACCAACAGTGTTGCCATTACTTTTTTAGCCAATTTTGAGGCTGGAGCACCGAAGCATATGAATCCGGCATTCTTGGAGTTTTGAAGCACGTATTTAATGAGTGCTAGGGTAAATTTCTCCCATCCTTTTTTTGCGTGGGA
>DJCX01000148.1 GCA_002430755.1 Flavobacteriales bacterium UBA5939
AGCTTAGTACCTAGATCTGATATTGCTGACTTTCTGGATATCTCTAAATCATCATTAAAGACCTTTATTAAAACTGTACTTAAAGATGGCTAAGAAGGGAGATTTAGTAATTGCGAGTAGATTAAGTCAATTGACTGGTTTGCCAGAATCGACTCCGTTTTTGGAGGAGTTTTCTAGGTTATTCGAGGGACCTATCCATTTTGAGCCCAATGAACATCTCTGGAAAATGGGCGAAAAGAAAGGGTATCTTTACTACATTCATTTTGGTTATGGTTTTGACCGTATGCTTCTCGAAGACGGAAAAAAAATGCTCAATGGGATGACAGAACCCGGCATTTTTATCTGCGATGAGAACAGTCTCTTATGGGGTGGACCTGCTAAAACAGATTCCATCATGTATACTCCAGGCACCGCATATAGGATATCTCATAAATCCTGGCGCAGTTTTGTCGTGGAGAACGATGCTATGAGAAATGTTCTCCTTCATATTAACTCACACTTTGTTCAAATGCGAAAACTTCGCCTACTCAAGATGAAGATGATGGATAAGGTGCAGTATTGGGGGTACATCCAAGACAGATTTCCTGGCATAGAGAAATATTGCTCTCAGACAGAGATAGCGCGGTATTTCGGTGTAAGCAAAAGCACCATGCACCGCATCATGAAAACGGCTTAATTGATCTAGGCAATGTTCTCGAAGGATATATTGTAAATAGACTCCAGATCTGTGACTCTATAGTAATGTCCTTGAATTTCGCTATTAATAAAGCTATTACCTAAAACCTTTTCTAGATCAAAAGGGTAAATAGCAGTCCTTGAATCGTAAATGTGGTTCGTTTCACCGAAGCTCGAGATGATCCCAGCACCGTAAATCTTGGTTGGGTCTTCACAAACGCCAAACTCGATGGTGAACCAATACAGGTTTTGCAACTGGCGGATGATGTGGGACTTTTTCAAGTTCGCGACTCCATGCTTTCCGAAATCCTCCATGAATTGGGCGTATTGCGGGTCTAGCAGTAACGGAATGTGACCGAAGATATCATGAAACATGTCTGGCTCTTCGAGGTAGTCTAATTCTTCTGGCTTACGCAACCAGGTCGATGCAGGAAACTTCCGCTGCGCAAGAAGTTCGAAAAACTCTTCCACCGGAATCAACCCCGGAACTACGTGTATACTCCATCCAGTTACTTTTGTTAAAACAGCATTTAATTGATCGTAATTCGGGATTTTGTCCGCATTCATTGCGGGGAGGAGTTGATCCAAGCACGCCAAATATCGGGGATCGGCCTTGTCACTGAGGTTTTCTCTCTGGCGCGAGTAGAGGGCGTTCCAGACCTGCCTGTCGGTGTCGGTGTAGGCGTTGTAATCTTGGATCATAATGTGGATGTGTTGTTGTCTTACAATCCTACTAACATTTTATGAGGCAATCTAGTTTTTCTTGGGCCAATTCTCTTTGTATTTTAGGTCAGCTCTAGGACAACCTATCGAGTAACAAAGCACAACAATACCTTATGCGACACCTTCTCTTTTTCGCCGCCTTATTACCAACCTTGCTCACCGCGCAGAACCATCAGACTTTCAAATTTGATGGACCAGTGATTCTCATTCATGGAGGCGCTGGCGGTATAGAGCGGAAGTATTACAAAGAAGAGCAAATCGCGGAGTATGATTCTGCCCTTCAGGCAGTGCTCAAGGTGGGCTATAATATGCTGACCCATAATTCCAATGGGATGGACGTGGTAGTGGAGTGTCTTACCATGCTTGAGAATGATCCTCATTTCAATGCAGGTAAAGGTGCTGTATTTAATGATCAAGGCGAAGTAGAACTAGATGCCTCTGTCATGGACGGTTCTACTAAAATGGCGGGAGCTGTGGCGGGGTTGAAGCATATCAAGAACCCAGCGAAGTTAGCGCGGGCGGTGATGGAGGAGACCTCACACGTCTTGCTCATTGGCGAAGGGGCAGAGGAGTTTGGCAAGACGCAGGAGCATGAATTTGTGGATAACGAATACTTTTTAACACCGAAGCGCAAAGAGCAATACGAGCGCTGGAAACAAATGAAGAAGAACGGCACCGTCGGGGTTGTGGTATTGGATGTGCAGGGCAACTTGTACGCTGGAACCTCCACTGGGGGTATGATGGGTAAGAAATATGGTCGCGTGGGTGATGTGCCCATCATTGGCGCTGGGACCTATGCAGATAATAATGGTGCAGCAGTAAGCTGTACCGGTCATGGGGAATACTATATCCGAAACAACGTGGCGTTCCAAGTCAATGCACGCATGCAGTACCAAGGATTGACCTTGGAGCAGAGTACCCGTGAAGTCATTTTTGGTGTGCTCAACTCTGATGCTGGAAACGGAGGTTTGATTGCGCTAGATGCCAAAGGCAATGCTATTTGGACCTTCAACTCTAGCGGAATGTTCCGCGGTGCGGCTGGCGTCTTGGACGGAAGAAAAGTGCCAAGTTTTATGACTGAGATTTTTGGCGACCCTACATGGCCAGAAGATTGTGATGTTCAAGAATAATTATTGGACCAATTCCACTGAATCAATTAGCAATTCGAATGTCTCGGCTTTTTTGTTTGCTATCAAAAAGGTGAATTCGGTCAGGCTGCTATGATTGAAATTGGGCATATCAAGCACACGGCCTCGAAAAGACGGATACAATTTACTCAAGGG
>DJCX01000055.1 GCA_002430755.1 Flavobacteriales bacterium UBA5939
AATACTGTCTGTGGTATTTAAGATACTTTTTCCATTGGGACCATCCTCAGGGTATTCAATGACCGTGCTCGTTGCGGTATGTGGACTGTTATCGATATAGTTTTGGATGTGTCCACCAAAGGCAGGGACATTGACGGTAATGCCCATACTCGCGTAACGGTCAATGATGTTTTGACGAATTTCATTGGTATCGAGTACCTGTGCGTGGGCCATCAGTTCTGAAGCTAAAATGGAACTGTTCAGGATGCCGTCTGTTCTAAGGTCGGTGACAAAATTGGCCATTAAATCTGAAAATTCACTTTCACTTCGGTAGCCTTGAAGTATGGAGGTAATAGCGATTAGTATGCCGTCTGCAGCACCGGAGTTTGCGATACTCAGTGTTTCCGAAGAAGGCATTGTGCCTGTGGTGTCAATGCTAAATGTGTAGAGGACTTCCTTGAGCGCTTGTTCCTTTGCTTTAGAAAATGACGTGCCGTTAGCGACTAAGTATTCAACACGGGCCTTTTCTAAATGCGTCAGGGTATTCACATTTACGGCGGGGACATTATTCAAATCCGTGATAGCGTTTAATGTGATTTGAGCATTGCTCGGTTCTCCACATACCTCGTTAAAATAAAAACCGTCGGCACGGAGGGTAACGTATGATGAGTTTAAGTTGAGTCCGTTCGCAAAGAAGTATCCCGAGTTATCGAGAATTTGGGTATTGTAAGTGATACCTACTTGGTTAAGTGAGGTGTCTAATGAGGTGATTAGTACGGAACTTCCGTTAAGAAATGGGCCTTTCTGAGCGTGTCCTTCGATGCTGAAAGATGCGCAAGGAGGGCAATCTCCGCCACAATCAACGCCTGTTTCTGTGCCGTTTTGAATACCGTCTCCACACGTAGAGGGTCCGGTCGTTTCACAAGCGAATAGGAACGTGATAGAAAGAAGGGCAAAGGCGAATTTCTTCATGATTAAAGGATTTATCCTTTAACCTAAACCTGTTGTCAATTGTTCAATTAAGAAGCCTTGGGAATGCGTGGATGCACGATACGCATGTACAAAGGGGGAATAAGACTCAAAATCATCATACCTGGATACCCTGTAGGCAGCTGTGGGCTGTCGTCGTGATGGTCGAGAAGGGGATATTCCTTGTTGGGTAAATAATGGTGATCACTGTGGCGGCTTAATTCAAAAAGTATGGCTCGTCCCCACATATGATTGCTGTTCCAACTGTGTACCGGACGCACATTTTCATAGCGAAGATCACTAACCTTCTCTCTTGCCAAGCCGTAGTGCTCGATGTATTGAACGGTTTCCAGTAAAATCCACCCCGTTATGCTTGCACCAAAGAAGCCAATCAATCCGATGCTGCCAAAATTTTCAAAGATGATGGCAATGAGCACTAGTTGGATTAAGGTGTAGTGCACCATTTCATTCTTTAGAAGATTCCCTTTACTACGTTGTATGCCAATCCTCCATGCACTTAGGTAGCTAAAGACAATGGAACGTAGCCAGAACGTATACACCCACTCGCCACGACGTGCCGTTGAAGGATCCTCAGGTGTCCCGACATTCTTGTGGTGACCGAAGTTGTGCTCCAAGAAGAAGTGCGTATAAAGCGTAGTTGTTAGCAATACTTTCGCTAAAAATTGATCCGTTTTATTTGTTTTATGACCCAATTCGTGTGCAACATTGATGCCCACAACACCACACATAATGCCATAGGATAGAATTCTCCCAATAAGCGTTACCGTATCTAGCGGCATTGAGATTTGAACCAAAAGATAGATCCCACAAATAATCTGAACTGGAACGGTTAATCGAAGCGCCCAAATGTAAAATCCATCGCTGGTCGTCTTGGTTCGCTCTTCTTCAGTGAGGTTAGCTCGCTTGGGCGTAAATAGGAATTCCATTACCGGTATGAAGACGAAAGCTTCAATCACAGGTAAATAGGACCAAAGGCCTGTGGAATGAAAACTGATAAGTGCTAAGAGCGGTAAGGTGAAAACAAAGAGGTATCTGAATTTTCCCATGGTTGTTGTGTTAGTGCCGTCAAGATAAAAAAAAGACCCGCGAAATGCGGGTCTTCTGCCTAGGTCAACAAGTTTTTACTCACTTACATTCAATTTTACGGCGGTACGCCGGCCGTTGACAAAGGTTATTCCGAGATAAAAAGTCCCTGATTTATCTATTTCAAATGAATTTGATTTGAATTCAGCAATACGTTGCCCTATTTCATTAACCACTAAAACGTGTTCAATTTCCAAGTCACTTTCGATTGTGATGCTATTAAAAGTTCTTGCTGGATTTGGGTAGACTTTGAGTTGAGGATGGTTATCCGCTTCTGGTACACTTAAATTAAAACAAGCGTCCGCTGTTACGTATTGCCTCATATTCCATGGGACGGTACAAGGATTCATGTATCCCTGTCCTGAATTCCACGAGGCGATCATGGTCATCCAAGGCTGATCCGTTACGATTGGGCCGCGCATCGCGCCCCCAGCTATCTTGGTCTGCAGCGTATCACCGTTTCCCATACATATCCTACGAGCCATAGGATCATTGTTCCATGCAGCTTCCATTAGCGCATGGAGTAAGCGAGAGCCGAGCCAATAATCTAGCGCATCGTGTTTGGTGATGTAGACATAAAATTGGCTAGAATCATTCTCCCAAGTATTGTTGGTAAAGTGGGTAGCCCAGTAGATATAATTATTGATGGTATCTCCTCTGATAATGAAGAATTCCTTGTTGCTGTCAGGGACCCCCATAAAATTGTACATATCAATGAATGTTCTTGGATCAGGGGTTTGGTCCCAATCCGATATAGTCATGAGGTAAAGAACATCGTCTGGCATAGCTGCAAGGCCGCTATCCGTCTGGGTTGCGATGTCATTTGGCCAATCGTCCACCCAGCCGATAAAGCTAGCACCCGCATCGGGCCAAGCGAAACGACCGTTTGCTCCCCAGCCGTCATTGATGTATTTCTTAAGACTGAGCCAATTTGTTACTCCTGCCCCTTGACTCATTCCGTGGATACCAACCCTCGTTGTGTCGATGTATTGTCCGTATTTCTGCGCGGCTTGTTCTAGCATGTAATATGCACAACCGTAGTCACTTTCGTCGTTCCATTGCATGGTGACACTCACGTATCCATTGCTAGCTACGAATTCACGGTAGAACTTGCTTTCGTTCCAATAGACGCTGTCACTTAGTTTTCGATTTGACGACCCTGGGAATTTAAAAACCGTAGGAGTAGGGCTGCTGATATTCGTAGGGTAAGTAATTATACATCTTACGGTATCATTACATTCCATGGTTGAATCAGGAATCAATTGAAAAAATTCGCTGGTGAATGCATTAGTACCGAATGAACCATAACCGGAGGTAATAGCAGGTATGGGACCTTCGTAGGCAAACTGTGCACTAGAAAAAGTTGGTAATAGAAGAACCCCAAGCCCAATAATGAGCTTGAGGTTTTTCTTTGCGAGTAGTAAGCTTAACACGGTTCGAAAGTTTTTAATGCACTACTATAAATTCTTCTCGAAGCATACCTCGACCGAGATCAATGGTAATCCAATAATTTCCGCCAGGTAATGCGGATATATCAAAACCAACAGAGTTTGATGCTTCCATATTTGGAACAATCTGCACCTCATTGCCGATTACGTTATACACCTTAATACGGCCCAAGAAATCTTCAGTTACAACTGCTTTGTTGAAGTTCAGATTTAGGTAATCATTTGCTGGGTTTGGAGCGACGGTCATGGTAGCTAGTTCGGTCTCATCGATGTCCGTATAATCTTTGAATACTCTCACATTATGACAAAAACCAAAAGTGTCGATGGCTGGGAAACCAAAGTAAGTGCCCTGGACTTGGAACCAACTTGTGAAAAAGCCACTTTCTACACCAACACCACTCATATAGAATGTGGTATCTGCTAAAGCTGGAGTACCCGACAACTTAACACAAGTACTAGGTGTGCCGCCAGGGTAGGTGATGCTATCAGAAAGTTCCCAGGTCAACCAGGATGGGATTGTAGTAGTATACAAGAATGCAGATTGTACTGTAGGCAGTAAAAGTCCGCCGCTAGGGAAAGTATCGCCTAGGGCAGCCGTCATGGTGATTTCAAAAGGTTGCCCAACTACAGCCTCGAGATTCATCATTGGTTGAGTACTGTCGCAGGCAAA
>DJCX01000100.1 GCA_002430755.1 Flavobacteriales bacterium UBA5939
GGAACTCTCGACCAATGCACAAAAGACGGTATTGTCCCTATGGCTTGGTCGCCGCTTGGTGGCGGAGACTTACCTGCAGCTTTGGTTGAAGAGTTGAAGAAGTGGGCCACTGAATTTGGAACAACACCACAAGTCATCGCATTGGCTTGGCTCATGCAGCATCCTGCTGGAATATTACCTGTCATAGGAACCACGAAAGAAGACCACCTCGTAAAAAGTAAAGAAGCCTTGAGTATCAAGCTAGATCGCCAGCAATGGTATAGCATATATCAAGCTTCTACCGGAGTCAGAATACCATAAGTATGGAAACACAGGAAAATCTCGCGTTAAGTGCGGCGAATTACGAGAATCAAGTAGGACTGAAGTTCCAGCTCTACAACAGTCTCTTTCTCACTTTGCCTTTAGACGGTATACGCAATACGGGGATGTTTATCCCAATACTTAACGAATACTGCTTGAACCGATTGGCGGAAGGGCATAGCCCAAAAGACATCATTGAGCAGTTCTTTGACGAGTACAAAGAGGGTGAAGACCTACAGAGCAGACACAACTTTTTGTTTAAAGTCTTGCAATATGTAGAGCGTCAAGTAGTTTTGGTTGATGCACTCGAGGATGCGGCCTACGGGAAGCTGAATAACTTGAGTGGAAAAGGATCTCTGAGTGAGTTGATGATGCGTACCGAACGCACCGGTAACTTGGATGAACTTAAGAATAGACTGCAAGAATTCTCTATTCGTCCTGTTCTTACCGCACACCCTACGCAGTTTTATCCGGGTCGAGTTCTTGCCATCATTACGGACTTGACCGAGGCTATTCAGAAAAACGATTTGTCGTCCATTCGCATGTACCTCAAGCAGCTTGGTAAGACGCCGTTTTTCCAAAAGAAAAAGCCAACTCCTTACGATGAGGCCATCAACCTCATATGGTACTTGCAAAATGTATTTTACAAGAGTGCCGGAGACATTACCGCAGAAATGCGTCGAAGCCTCCCAGATTGGGACGGTACACTGAATCTAATCAACCTTGGTTTTTGGCCAGGAGGTGACCGTGACGGAAATCCGTTCGTAAGTGTAGAAACCACTAAAAAGGTGGCAGACCGTCTTCGCGATGTGCTTCTTCAATGTTACTACCAAGATCTCAGAAGTCTTCGTCGCAGAATTTCCTTTGATGGTGTCTATGAAGACCTCATGGCGATTGAAAAGCAAGTGCTACGTTGCATCCGTCATCAAGAGGATTGGGACTTTATTTCGTTCCGGGAAGCCCTGCGTGGAGTACGTTCAGATTTGATCCAAAAACACGACAGCATCTTCGTAGAATTGGTCGAAGAATTGCTCGACCGTGTGGCACTGTTTGGGTCGCACTTTGCGAGTATTGATATTCGCCAAGACAGCAGAGAAATCAAGCGAGCTTTCGATGCCTTGCTCGATCAATTAGGTCTGCAAGAGCCGGGTACTCCCGAAGAGCTCTTCAAGATGAATGCAAGCTGGGACGGAACGCTCACCGGCGATGACCGTATTGACGACACCTTACAAAGCTTTAAGACCATTCGTGCAATACAAGCATCTAATGGTCCAAAAGGTGCGCACAGGTATATCATTTCAAATTGTCGAGGTGCTATGGATGTAGCACGTGTATTCGCCTTAGCTCGCTGGACTGCCTTTGGTTCTGAGAAGGTAACCGTGGACGTAGTTCCGCTCTTTGAGACTATTGACGATTTGGTAGGTGCGGGAGCATCGATGAATACCTTGTATTCTGATGAGAATCACCGCGCCCATTTGCAGCGTAGAGGAAACAAGCAGACCATTATGCTTGGATTTTCTGACGGTACGAAAGACGGAGGTTATATGTCTGCCAACTGGAACATCTATCGCGCCAAGGAGAACCTCACCCGTGTGTCTAAACAAAACGATATAGATGTGCTCTTCTTTGACGGGCGTGGGGGACCACCCGCACGTGGAGGGGGTAATACCCACAACTTCTATGCTTCGTTAGGTAAGAATATAGCCTCCTCTGAGATTCAACTTACAGTTCAAGGGCAGACGATTTCAAGCAATTTTGGTACGCCGGTAAGTGCTCAGTTCAATATGGAGCAGTTGATTACCGCCGGTCTAGAAAACCTGCTGTTGGAGGACGATACCAAACTGTTGCAACCGGCTGAACGTCAACTTTTGGAACAGCTTAGTGATATCAGTTTAAAGAGTTACACTGCGCTCAAAGAAAATCCACTATTCACTGAATTCCTTGAGGAAATGAGCCCTTTGAAGTTTTACGGAATGGCCAACATTGGCTCTCGTCCTTCAAAGCGCGGTAAAGCGAAGAAATTGGAATTAGATGACCTTCGTGCCATTCCATTTGTAGGTGCTTGGTCGCAACTGAAGATGAATATTCCTGGGTTTTACGGATTGGGTCAAGCAATTGAGCAACTGGCATCCGAAGGAAAGTTGCATGAAGTTGAAGCGTTGTACAAGAAGTCTAAGTTCTTTAGAACACTCGTTGAGAACTCTATGCAAAGTATGTGTAAGACCTTCTTCCCGCTTACTTCCTACATGGCAGATGATCCTAAATTTGGTGCGTTTTGGTCTTCCATGAACGAAGAATTCGAACGCACGCAGGAGTGGGTGTTAAAGATCAGTGGGCAGCCAGAGTTGTTGTCAAATAACCCAGGTATTAAAGCCTCCATCGCTTTGCGTGAAAACATCGTGTTATCGCTTCTGGTCATTCAGCAATATGCGCTTATCACGTTAAGAGATTGTGATTGTACTGATCAAGAAAAAGCGATACTCGAAAAGCTTGTAGTGCGATCCTTGTATGGAAACATCAATGCTTCTCGAAACAGCGCGTAGCGCAAAATTTTAGATAACCTAAAAAAGGCGCCCCAGCGGGGCGCCTTTTTTGTTATTCAGTTCGTAGGTCATAACGCCATCCTGCATAAAGCTGGCGTCCCATGATAGGCCCCCAAACGATGGAAGCGTCGAATCGGTCCTCAAAAGGCAAGTCTCCGCCCAGCACTGGGTCTAATTGACGCACGTTCAGTGCATTTTGAAGACCGACATATACTTGGCCAAACTTGCGACTTTCTTTGCTTACTTGAAAGCCAAGCATAGTGAATGCTGGGCTTCTCTTGGCATAGCCGACATCCGGTAGGCGCTGTGAGCTGTTGTAGGTAGCGTTGATTTCAAGTCCTACACCATTGCGACTAGAATAGCTGGTTCCGAGATAAATCAAATGAGGAACATTTAAAATCACATCCTCTAGACCATTGCCAATGGTTACACCGCTTAAATCGCGCTGCTTGGCTTCTTGGTAGCGATAAGCTGCCTTTACCATAGTTCGGTGAATCAGCTCGTACTGAGCACCTATTTGATAGGAGAGTGCATAAGGCCGATTCACAGTGTTCTGAACTAAGGATACAATGGCTGAATCTGCGCTATAATCAAAGTCAAAGATGACCTTGGAATCAAAGGTGTTCAGATATACATCGGCATACCACTGAAGCTCCTTGTAAAATACATCCTGAGTCCAGGTTACGCCTGCACCTAAAGTGGTGCTTTTTTCAATAGGCATGTCAAGGCCTTCGGGGGTTTCGAGATTCGTAAAGTTGAATCCACGACTGTTTGCCATATACCCCATGTATTCTGCTCCTAGTGTAGCAATACGGTAGGATCTGCTCGCTTGTGTTCGCAGCGCCCATGGTCCAATGTTGTATTTGATGTGGAGCCGAGGTACATAGAAAAATCGTGAGTCATCACCGGTATATAAACCGTCCAAACGTTGTCCCAAAATCATACTCAACCCTTGGCCGTCCGGCGAGGTAACAAAACTATATTCACCATAAGCACCCGCCACCATTGCGCTGTAGCTGCCATCTCTATTCCAGAGTTGTTGTTCTATAGCAAAGGCATTTAGATCTAGTCCACCTTTGAAGGTATGTCTAGTATCCCAAATATTGTCCTGAAAAATTAGGTTCCCGTACAATCGTTGCTCTTTGCCGGTAAATGGCAAGTTGCCAAAGTAACTGTCAAGATCTTGATATGTGGCCGAGAATTGTGTTCCAATACTGCGGTTGATACCACCGTCGAGGAAATAACCGCGTTTGGCCCACAGCTCATAGCGCTCGGTTTGGAGCTCGTGCGACCAGATAGGAACAAGAGTTGGGTACCCGTAAAGGGTGCTGCCTCCTATGTTTTTGATAGCACTTGCTTTCACACCAAATTGGGCTTCACTGTTTTTTCCGCTGTGCTTCCAGGCATTTTGGACGAAGTAATGTTGGGAGAGCGGAGCATCTAAATAACCGTCATTGTTGTTGTCCCAACGGAAAAGCTGTTGGCGTCCATGGATCATCACATTTGAAGACAACTTCTTTCCTTGTTTCCAAGAATAGATGGCGTTTTGCTCGAACCTTCCAGGGCCAGTAAAGAGGTTGAAATGTCCCTTTTGCTTGGTAAAACTAGGCCTTAGTTCATAATTAATCTGGCCACTCATAGCGCTGGCACCATTGACTACACTACCCGGACCTTTGGTCAACTGAATACTCTGGATCCAAGCGCCAGGAATGAGTGCAAGTCCTAAAACAGAAGATAAACCGCCCATAGTCTGAAGATTGCCCCGGGTGTATAGCGCATAAGGACCTTCAAGGCCAAGCAGCTTGATCTGTCGCGTACCAGTTACTGCATCTGTAAACGATGCAGAGATTGATGCGTTGGTCTCAAAACTTTCGCTGAGGTCACAACAAGCGGCTTTTCTCAACTCTACCTCAGAGATGAGTTCTTGACTGAGAATAGATTTGCTCGAAATACTTACTCCAGGATCTCTGTCCACGGATACCTCGTCAAGGGTCTCAAATAACTGAATACTCGAAGTATCAGCTTGCCCCCATAGGAAAATAGGGAATAGCCCTAAAAGGACTATCCTTGAAAATAATGACTTCACAACTCGCCTATTTTTTCTCTTGGGTACAGAGTGCTTCGCCTAGGCCGTGTTTTGCTCGCTGACCGGGATCGCGAAAGCGGCAACAACCGTGAATGTTTGCGTATTGCTCGTCTGAGGCAAGAGCGCCTTTAACATCGTGACCAGCCGCATTTATTGAGGCGATAATTTCCTCTTTACTGATTTTGTCGTTTCTAAAGACGAGGTCAAGTTGGTGAGTTTCTTTGTCCCAATTTACTTTCTTTACTCCTGGCAAGTAAGCGGCGTTTTCAATACGCTCTTTACACATGCCGCAGAGGCCGTCAACCTCGATTGAAGTTTCAGTGATTTTAGACTGTGCAGCTGAGTTGAAGGTCATTGCTACCACTGCAAGTAGCGTTAAGAAGTATTTTTTCATTGTGATATTCTTTGTAGTTAAAATTGATCTTTGGGTGAATCAATGGTTAACTGTACACAATGATTTGCTGGTGTTTTAAATACAACGGTGGTCCGTTATTCTGAATTGGACCATTCGTTGAAAATGAATCGATGCCCAATTCTTCAGACGCATCGTAATCTTTTTGAAAGTCTTCAATGAATATGACCTTGCTGAATACCTGAGTATCGAAGTGGCTTTCATCGAGTTCTATGTTGCTGCTAATACAGCAATCTTCTTCATCTCTCGAATTTGGCGATTGAGGTTCTTGCGCATGGCACAATTTAACAACACTCTGGCAACACGAAGGTGTGCTATGGTGGTCTTCATGTGCGACGCTTAAGTGCACCTTTTGCTCGTGCCCGCAAAAGTGCAAAAGGGCAGGTGCCCCTGTACTCACTAGGGCAT
Source organism: Flavobacteriales bacterium UBA5939 (assembly GCA_002430755.1). Classification (GTDB taxonomy): domain Bacteria; phylum Bacteroidota; class Bacteroidia; order Flavobacteriales; family Schleiferiaceae; genus UBA10364. The sequence continues at coordinate 5,750 of DJCX01000100.1, forward strand.
AAAACAATGTAAATATGAGAGTTGCAATGCGACGCATGTGACAAAATTAACCAATACCTTTGAGATACAATATTCGTGCCATGAAGAAAGTGATGATGTTGGGCTCCGGGGAGCTCGGGAAAGAAGTTGTAATTGCCTTGCAAAGGCTCGGGTGTACGGTCATAGCTTGTGATGCTTATGAGGGCGCCCCAGCGATGCAAGTTGCCGACGAGTTTGAAGTTTTTTCAATGCTTGATGGCGCTGCACTGGAAAAAGCCGTGCGTAAGCATTCTCCCGACATTTTAGTTCCTGAAGTGGAGAGCATTCGTACAGATAAGTTGTACGAATTCGAAGGAGAGGGTATCCAAGTAACACCTTCAGCAAAAGCAGCTAATTTCACAATGAACCGAAAACTTATCCGTGATTTAGCTGCTAAGGATTTAGGTCTTCGTACAGCACCATATGCCTATGCGACAAACATTGAAGAATTTGAATCGGCTGTTAAAGAAATAGGCTTGCCTTGTGTGGTGAAGCCACTAATGTCGAGTTCCGGTAAAGGACAAAGCGTAGTGAAGGACGCTAGTGAACTAGAGGCTGCCTTTACCTATGCTATGGAAGGAAGTCGTGGAGACCTTAAAGAGATCATCGTAGAGGGTTTTATTGATTTCCATACCGAAATCACACTACTAACGGTTACACAGAAAGAAGGAGAGACGTTGTTCTGTGCGCCTATTGGTCACCGTCAAGAACGTGGCGATTATCAAGAAAGCTGGCAGCCGTGCGCTATGGATAGAGCACAGCTTGAGGAAGCTCAGGAAATGGCGAGAAAAGTTACTCAGGCTCTCGGTGGCGCTGGCATTTGGGGTATTGAATTTTTCTTAGGGCATGATGCTGTGTATTTCTCAGAGCTGAGCCCGCGTCCGCACGATACAGGAATGGTTACCCTCGCTGGAACGCAGAATTTCAATGAATTTGAATTGCACGCACGTGCACTTTTGGGCTTGAATATTCCATCCATAGAACTCAGATATCCCGGTGTAAGTGCTGTGGTACTTGCGGAAAAAGAGGGGGTTCCTGTTTATTCTGGAATGGAATTGGCCGCAGCCCAGCCTCAATCAGATTTTAAGATTTTTGGAAAGCCAACTACTAGACCGTACCGCAGAATGGCGGTTGCTTTAGCCTACGATAGAACTGGTAATGAAACAATGGATACGATGCGCGAGCGCGCTGCAAACATTGCCGCAATGATTAAAGTGCATTAACCTTTTCGCGGATACTTTCAATAAACTCATGTGCAGTGGCTTGTTCCAAAGCATCAATCGTTTGACCCTCTAGTTTGTGGTAACGGAGTCCTCTGCGGAATGCCTCTACGATGGATGGGTTTGAACTCTTCATGTAGTTGATAGACCCATAGGAGAACATTACTTCACTGTGGTTGGGGCCAATCTCTAGTAATGCGCCGTCGCTCAGCGTGAGGTAGTTACAAAGCACCATTTGGTAGGCCTTTCCTTCTTTGGTTTGTTCGCTCAAGATATTGTTGAGCAGCGTATCGAGTACCGCGTGCAACTCTTCTTTGAGTTGGTTTTTTACGCGATCTGACATTCTTGAATTATTACTTACGTAACGAATTTGACCAATGAGATTATCGAACGCGCCTGCTACCCAGAATTCTGTGCTCTTAATGCCTTCGCTGAGTTTTGTGAGTTCCTGTCCTTTGTGAATCAAGGCTTGTGGAATAGCAAGCGGATCAAACCGTTCCTGACGACGCATGTTTTCCATCACCCACAGGTAATAGCGAAAAGCACTTAATCCAGGCTGGTCCATATACCGGTATAAGGGCACTTCTTTGGCGGTGAAGTACAACTGAGCATTTGGTTGTGTTAGGGCCAATTCTAAATTCTTCCGCGTATTTTCCAAATAGAAATCGATATCGCCATAATCCTTGATAGGAGGAAGGGTTGTACATACTACAACTTGACTGTTCTCTTCAGGTCTCGAGCGCAGTGCATCAATACTGATGGAAAAATGATTGGCCAATTTTACCATTTCATCTGCCGTCAATGGCGTAGCACCAGTACGCTTGCGGTAAAGGGAAGCGCGCGAGCAACCCAACACTGCCATAAGGTCAGCGGTAATCTTTGATTTGCCTTTAGTTGAGCTGAATATCTGCTCAAACAATTGTTGTTGAAAGGCGTTGGGTTGAAACATGGTCGTGTAGTAATTACCATAAATGTATCTATTTTTGGCGCAATGAGTCAAACCCCTCCGAAATCTTACCAATATTCCCAGATGCCTGGGAATATATTACATCATCCAAAGACCGGTGAGGAGGTTCTGTTTTCGGCACCAAGTTTTCGAAAAGGAAATTCGAGTTTCCTGAAGAGCCGTGGCTTGCAAGTGCTAAACGCGTTGGCGGCCTTAAAGGTCCAAGTCGTAGGGAGTTTCTGGTTGCCTGGAATGCACCTTCATAGTCCTGAGAAACTCCAGAATTTACGCCATATCCCTTTATTGCCCAAGCATTCATTATTTGTGGGAACGTCTAGCGCGCCAATCCATTCCAAAAATTGGTACAGCTTCAAGGGCGACCCGTTAATGGTTGTAGAAAACAAATGGGATAGCGTTGAGGATTATGTTTCCAGCTTTAAAAAGAAGTACCGCGCTCGATACCGAAAGGCGATGGAATTGAACCAAAGCATTGAGACGTATTACGTCAGCTCAGAGCGAGATTTTCAGGAGTGTTGTGAAATGTTTCAGGCGACTTTAGCCCCAAAGGTGGCTGCGCTTCCTGATAATCTTTCTGTTTTGCTGGAAGGTTTTGGTCACTGGTTTGGCGACTCCTATAAAGTTCTTGCTGCACAAAAAGATGGTCAAATAGTCGGTTTCATAGGATACCTAAAGGACGGAGATGTTCTTCGTGCAATGCACTACGGCGCTTTGGACGAAGCTCCAGATGGACTGTATAGCATGCTGATGTTTGAAGTCATTCATCGCGGCATAGAGGGTGGGTTCACCGAGATCAATTTAGGACGAACAGCCACAGAAATAAAAAGTACTTACGGGGCTCGGCCCATAGAAAACTACTTCTCCTTTTATACCAACAAACCTGTTCTTAGAATGATTCTCAGAGTAGCGTACAAGCGTTATCGTCCAAAAAGCTATACATTGAGAAGCCCGTTCAAGGCAAGATAAGTGCGATTATTTTTCACGATTAAGAGATGTTTCAATCCTTCAGAAATTCTTTCGGTAGCATTACTGTCGCCTCCACAGGGGCATCCCTAGTACAGGCTGAGTTGCAGGGCAAAGAGCTGCTTCACGATTTTGGTGATCAATGGCAGGGTTGGGTTTCTGGGGCAGTTATGTTTCCCTTTCCGGTTCGTATGTCCTCAGGAACAGTGATGAAATTCGAGGGAGTGGAATATCACTGGCCCATCAACGATGAGAAACATCGCGCTGCGTTGCACGGTTTAACTCCGGGGGAAGAATTTGAATTGGCCCAAATAGCCAATGGCATACAAGCGAGTTGGACGTATGACGGTGCGAAAGACTTTTATCCGTTTCCTTGTAAACTAACAATTACCTACATCCTTAGTCAGGAAGGCTTAAGTCTTTCGTGTCGGGTTCAAAATTTAGGAACAACGAGTTTGCCTTATCACATGGGTTGGCATCCGTATTTCAAGACCAATGCCCCAGCTTTGAATCCAGTACCGGCCCATCGATTGAAGAAGAATGAAGTGAGCCATCCGGGGGGGAAAATTCCTTTTGAAGGGTTCGATTGGACCGAAGAAGTGGACGGTGCCTTTTTTATGGATTCTATCAAGCATGGGGATACCACTATCCAACCATTGTCCACCATTACGCAGGTATTCTGTCCGGCTGGGGCTCCCTTTGTGGCTATTGAGCCAATCACCGGTCTAGGTCATCCGGATTTTCCTTGGCGCATTGTAGCACCAGGAGGAGTTGATGAGGTGATTACGACTATTCGCGTAGGGAAGTAAGAGCACCTTCTTTAAGTCCTTCAAATTCCAATTTATTAAAGGGGGCTTTAGGGAAAAAGGTGGCAGTCATCGCCGTTAGACCACCGTCGGCCAAGAGCTCTAGGCTCATCACGTCTATGTACATTTCGTAAGCCTCTCCATTGGTTTTTCGTGGGCCGCGCATGATGTTTTTGAAAGAAGGTTCGAAATCTACCAATCCGCATTTAGAGCGGTCGATATAAATGGAATCCACACTGGTCCAAATGTCCAAAGTGTCGCCTGCTGCAGAAGTCATTCGCAGCGACCACTGAGGCTCTGCAGAGAAATTAATTCCAAAAGTATTGGCCCCACGAAGCCCCATTGTTGGTTCGAGATAGGCTTGGAATCCATTACCTCCATGTAAGCGGAACTGTTGTTTGATGTGGAATTGGCCATCAAGCTCTACAAGAGATAGCTCTCTTGGTAGGGTCATACTGCTGCGCCACTTGTAGGTAGGCACCACTTGCGCGTATTCCCAATTACTCATCCAGCCCATAAAGAGTTTCTTGCCGAGGTTCGTTGGGGCGTTCCACCAGTTTACGCCAGCGTAATTGTCGCGTCCCCAATCCATATAGCGCTGGTCCTCGTGCTCAGCGATGAATTCCTTTCCGTCCCAATGCCCAACGAAGTATTGCGTTCCTGATCCGCCGTTTGGTGCACCACTGCCTATGCTTACCAGTAGGATGTCCTTGCGGATGCCTTCTTCAGTAGTGAGCGAAAAGAGTTCAGGGCATTCCCATACGCCACCATGGTTGCCGTATTCGCCAGAAAAACGGCTCAGCGGGGTCCAGTCCAACAAGTTTTCACTGCCGTAAAATGCTATTTCTTGCCCCACAGTCAGGGCGCATATCCACTGCGTACCGTCCCACATCATCTTAGGGTCGCGGAAGTCTTTTAATTCTGGGTTTGGAAGAACGGGGTTGCCCTGGTAAAATTCGTAGGTCATCCCACCGTCGAGGCTGTAGCTAATTCCTTGAGTCTGCACATCGCTTGGACGCTTGTGGAACGTGTACATCGCGATAATGGGAGGGATGCTATCCACGGCTAAGCCGCTCACGTTAAAGGTGTCAATAACAGCAGACCCGCTAAAAATGTAGCCCAGGGCCGTATCGGGATAAATGGCGATAGGATGCTCGGTCCAATGCACCAGATCTTTCGTACTCGCGTGTCCCCAATGCATAGGGCCCCACTGATTGCCTTCTGGATAATATTGGAAATACAGGTGGTAGGTTCCGTCTTTGTAAAACATCCCGTTCGGATCATTCATCCAATGGGCTTCGGGCGAAAAGTGATATAGCGGGCGATATACCTCAGAAGTATCTACACCAGAAGTTTGATTTGGGTCCAATTCCGTCGGCGCACAGGCCGTGAAATACAAAAGGGTGGCTAGAATGAAATATCTCATGAAGCGTCGATAAAGGCTTTTAATTCGGTTTTACTAATTACAGGGTTGGCTCCTTCTTTACTAGCTATCACAGCGCCAAGGGCAGCGGCGTAATCTAGTGTTAGTTGCGGTTCTAATAAGTGGGAAATGCCAAAGAGCATTGCGGCTAGAAAGCTATCTCCAGCACCCACAGTGTCTTTTACCGTTACTGGAAAGATCTTGCTCTGAAGCGTACCAAGACTATTTACCCAAAGCGCGCCTTGGCCGCCTCGGGTCACTATGAGTTCTTGGGTGCCAAAGCGTTTGTGCAGGGCTTTAAAACCCTTTTCTGGGTTGGCGTCTAATTGCGACCACTCCGCAAGTAACGCATATTCTTCCTCGTTGACCTTTACGATTTCTGTGCCCTCAAGTAATTCGAGGATTCGTACTTGGTCGATATATGGTTTTCTAAGATTTAGGTCAAAGACACGCATGCTAGCCTTCGCCCTTAGCGCTTTCAAGGATTCGAAGCTCTGATTGTTTCGTGTAGCTAAAGACCCGTGCAAGAGCAGGTCGCCCGGCTCCCA
>DJCX01000063.1:0-3243 GCA_002430755.1 Flavobacteriales bacterium UBA5939
TCTACAGAGCTTGCTTCTCACGGAAAAAGCAACTCCGGCGATCTCAGTGCCATACTCATTCAAAATATGCCGATGTGGGCGGAATTCAGAAGCGCTCCGAGCAACGAGACGGCGCTGATGAGCAATTGGGAAGAGAAAATAGACGCCATCTTGGATGAAGTCATTAGCCAAAACATCACCTCTTTCTGGGGAGTGAGCAGTTGGTTCTTGGTACTGTTCAACAAAGTCATCGAACGTACCGGCGCAGAAAATCTGCTCGAAGTCTGGCCAAATCTTGAATTATTCGCCCACGGCGGCGTGAATTTCGCCCCTTACGAAGATCAATTCCGAGCATTAATGCCCGGGAATCAGGTCACCTTCATGGAGAACTATAATGCCTCTGAAGGATTTTTTGCCGTACAAGACGATCCGAATTATGACGGTCTATTGCTGCTGACCTGCTGCGGTACTTTCTATGAGTTCATTCCCATGTCTGAGTTCAACGGCAAAAGCAGTACCACCATTACCCTTGGTGAGGTAGCGTTGAATACAGAATATGCCGTTGTCATTACCACCAACGGTGGTTTGTGGCGCTACATTTTAGGAGATACCGTTCGCTTTGTTTCATTAAAACCCTACCGCATTAAGGTGAGCGGAAGAACGGCCCACTTCATCAACGCCTTTGGTGAAGAGGTCATTGTGACCAACGCGGAAGAGGCACTGGCCAAAGCGTGCAGCTTACACCAATGTTCAGTGCGTGATTTTCATGCTGCCCCTGTCTTTATGGAAGGAAAAGAAGGCGGTGCCCACCAATGGGTCGTAGAATTTGAAACAAGACCGCAAGACTTGGCTGCTTTTGCAGCAGAATTGGACCAAGAATTACAAGCGTTAAATTCAGATTATGCCGCAAAACGCAAAGGAAACATGCTACTACAACCGCTGCAAATTGTCGAGGCAACCGATGGCCTTTTCCACCAGTGGTTGAAAAACAAGAACAAGCTCGGCGGTCAGAATAAAATTCCCCGTCTAAGCAATGAAAGAAAGCTGATTACAGAATTTCTTGAGCTGAATGAAGCGCTTCGTAACGATTAATCACTGAAGTCCAGAGTTCAATCCTGTGGCGCAGCGCCTTCTCAGAACTCACCTTAGCCTGGTTCCATGCCGATTCGTCTTCAGCACAAAGTTCTATGACCATTTGTTCTGCTAGCGCACCGTGAACATCGCCGTCAACTTCAATGTGACGTTCGAGGTAATAGGTGAATAACCCTAATTCCGTTGGGAATTTCTCCTTGAGGTTACGAACGATTTCAATAAACATATCCGGTATCAAATCCTCGCGACCAAAAGTGAATACTGCTGCCATCTCTGAAGCGGAGCCTCGTTCAACGACTTCCAAAGTGGAAAGCACAAACGTTTTAGCGCCTTCGGGAGCATCGCTTTGACGAAGGGCCAATTTTGGATCGATGCCTTTTTTAAGATCTTCAATGAATGTCAGAATAGGCGTCGTGTTAGCTCCAGCTTCTGCCATTGCCTGAACATATAGTTCGAAATGACTTACGGCAGTACCGTTTTGGTCAATATCACTCTCCTCGCCAAATACTATTTCATTGATCAATCGACGTACTTCCGGATTTCCAGTAGGTACCCAATAGGCATCCACACAGGTCAACTGACGTTGAAGGCCTTTTAATAAGACCATAAAATCCCAAACTGCCCAAACATGGCTTTCCATGAAAACCCGTGCCTTTTCTAGGTTACTCACCCATGAAAAAGCTTCGTGATCAATAAGTTCTTGGCGGACGGTTTCGATGTGCGATTTTACGTAGTCAATTTTCATCGTTCCTTGCTTCAGTTTTATTACTTTGCGGATACAAAAATACAACCCATGCACTTAGCAATCGCAGGAAATATTGGTTCTGGAAAAACAACGCTAACAGGTTTGTTAGCCAAGCATTACAAATACGAAGCACAGTACGAGGATGTAGACGACAATCCTTATTTGGACGATTTCTACGAAGAAATGCAGCGTTGGAGCTTTAACCTTCAGATCTATTTCCTTCGCTCACGCTTTGAGCAGGTAATGAAGGTTCGCGAAGACGGTTTGGATGTCATTCAAGACAGAACCATTTATGAAGATGCCCACATTTTCGCGCCAAACTTGCATGCTATGGGATTAATGACAGCGCGCGATTACAACAGCTACAAAGGGTTGTTTGACATCATGGAGAAAAACCTGCAAGCGCCGGATTTGCTTATTTACCTGCGCGCTTCTGTTCCTACCTTGGTTGACCATATTCAAAAGCGCGGTCGCGATTACGAAAACAGCATTCGCATTGATTACCTGAGAAGATTAAATGAGCGCTATGAAGCTTGGATAAATACCTACGACAAAGGCAAGGTGTTAATCATTAATGTGGACAAGAACAATTTCCCGGAAAACCCTGAAGATCTAGGAGAAATCATCCAGCAGATTGACTCAGAGATGAACGGCCTGTTCTAAGACTTTCAAAATATTTTCAGAAGCCCCCTTTTGACTCAGCACCCATTGCTGAGCCTCATTGCCTTTTGCAATAAACTCATTAGTTCCTATGCGCTCAAGGTATTGACGGTAGGATGATTCATTTTGCGCCGGAATGAGATAGCCCAGTTCAACGAGTTCGTGATTCTCTGCAATCTTTTGCCAATTCGGCCCACTGGCAGCAATTTTCCCTAGAACAGTAGCCTCAAGAACATTATGAGTTGCTTTCCCATACCCTCCACCTATAATGACTCCATCGGCCAAAGAGTAAAGGCCAGATAGAACGCCAAATTCAGGGATCATTAAGAGTGAGGCCGCTTTGGGATCGTCCGTAATGGAATTTGCGGCATCATCTTTTGTAAACTGAGACAGAGCGTTTTTCATCGCCTCACATTCATCTATTTCGTGCGGTACAACCCATGTGGAGAAACCGCTTAAATCCAAACCATTCAACGCCTTGCAATCTTCAAGGTGTGCGCTCCCAAAAAGCAAAATGGGTTTGTGCTGCGCTTTCTTCCATGCTACAAACTTCTCGGTAGAACCCTTTCCCGCCAATGTGGCAGCATAATCATACTTTGGATTGCCTAGAACTTCGGAATGTATACCTGCTAAACTCATGTTGGCCGCATCCTGCTCTGAAATCACTCCCCAAGTATGGATACCTTCTTTGTACACTTTTCGGATCAAGGGCAAAGATCTGCGTAGATACCAAGGTATTTTAGTCGCACTCATAGCCATCACTACAC
>DJCX01000063.1:3569-5164 GCA_002430755.1 Flavobacteriales bacterium UBA5939
CGTACAAAAACGGCCAGAGATGGATTTGCATAATCCAACCACTTATTCACCTCTGAAGGGACATCTAAGGGCAGGTAATGCACCGTAGCCTTCGAATAACTTTTCCTTGGCTCATAGCCTGAAGGGCTGAAAAAAGTCACTACCGCTTGCCAATCGGTATGTTTTTGAAGAAATAGCTCTAAAACTGGACGGCCCATTTCAAATTCGCCGAGTGATGCACAATGCATCCATATCACCTTACCAGAAAGTGGCGTGCGCTGTTTCCAACTATCGTCACTTTGGACTTTAGCCATCCAACTGCCGGCTTTGGCAACGTTGCGCCAAAGTCCGAAGACGATGTTTGAAAGAATAGGATAGACAATCATTAATCCACAAGATAGAAACTCTCCTGCTTCGCATATACGGGTATAAACCAAGTGATCGAGCCTCCAATAAACGCATCAAACTTCATCTTGGTATCGCTCGCAGCGAGATCCACGTTATAGCCGCGAATATTTTGACTAACACCCAGATTTACATGTAGATTGGCCGACCAGTTTACACGCTCGTCGTTATCCAAATGCAAGAAACGTAGCGAAGTATTTGAGTATATACCAATATGCAGCCTATCGTATCCCTCAAGAAAAGGGCTTTGAAGTTGTGGCAATGTACCGCGCTGGTCGCGTAATCCAATTTTATGCTGGCCTAACCCTATTCCTTCCATGAGGACCCATCCAGAATTCGGGTTGTATTGAGGTTTAAACAGCTTTCCGAATTGAAAGAGCAACTGCCCGCCGCTCAAACCTGCTTGGATGGTCGCAAACTCACCATTTACGCCTAGAAAATTACCTTCATCGTCGGTGAGGTTGGTAAAAATAGATGCCGGATCCTTTACTGAATTGCCATACAAAGCCTTAAAAGCAACACCAGTAAAAACCCCGTCTTGATTCTTCTTTAGGTATTCTACCTCTGCCGAAGCAAAAGACCTGTAATTCTCTGACATATCCACCAAAGGCTGGTACGCTCCAACAGATAATCCCCAGAGTTGAACAGTACGGGTACTATCCTTTGTTGTTCTTTGGGCCTTGGCCGAAAAAAACAACATGGAAAAGACGAATATTCCTATAAATCTGACGTTAATTCTCATGTTCAGCGATAAGGCTGCAATTTACACTATAGACATCATCCTCAATAATGTATTTTAGCCTAACCAAAAGAACGGTACAAACCCTTACAATATGAAGATTACAGTAATCGGCACTGGCTATGTAGGTTTAGTTACGGGCGCATGTCTTTCGGACGTGGGCATCGAGGTAACCTGCGTGGATATTGATCAGAAGAAGATTGACGGCCTAAAGAACGGCATCCTTCCGATCTATGAACCGGGCTTAAAAGAGATTGTTGAGCGCAACTATGCCAAGGGCCGATTGAACTTTTCGACCGACCTGAGCGAAGCCATCCAAGGTTCAGCCGCTGCTTTTATTGCTGTGGGCACGCCTCCAGGCGAGGACGGCTCTGCGGATCTAAAGTATGTTCTAGCCGTTGCCGACCAGATTGGCAAAACCATGACGGATTACCTGGTGGTGATCACAAAATCCACGGTACCCGTAGGTACT
>DJCX01000092.1 GCA_002430755.1 Flavobacteriales bacterium UBA5939
GCCCATAATGAGGCCACAAAACTGTTGTCCTGTCTTCGCAAATCGACCGTCTACATAGGACCATGCCTTTACTTCGTCGTAGTTGTTTTTCAGGTTTGAATTGTTGGTATCTGCACCCAGATTACACCACTCACCTAGGGCACTATTGCCCAAGAAACCATCGTGGCCCTTGTTCGAGTAGCCAATAATTACGCTGTTGTTTACTTCCCCACCTACTTTACAATGTGGGCCTAAAGTGGTTGCACCGTAAATTTTAGCTCCCATCTTTAGAGCACTACTTTCTCCCAACGCCAAACCACCACGGACAATACACCCTTCCATAATTTCAGCATTCTTTGCCAAATAAATTGGTCCCGATGTAGCATTGAGGATACTTGCCGTGGCCTTCGCTCCTTCCTCTAAGAATACTTTGTCTCCAATGACGGTATTCGTAGCATCAATAGGAGCGCTAAAGCGGTCTTTCGTGAGTAGATCAAAGTCTAGATTCAATTCCGAAGCGTTCTTACTCCAGATGTCCCAAGGACGGGTGATGAGGTTCAAAGCGCCACTGAATGGTATGATTTCCGACGGTTCATCTTCCCACTTCTCTCCTTTAAATGCCAATAACTCGTCGCCTTGGATTAGGGCTTGACCGCTACTTAAACCAGCAACAGCCTCTAAAAATGCATCCGTAGGACATACACTACCACTTACCAATACCTCGGCTTCAATAGAAGGATACTTCACATTCAAATACGCCTCAGTACCATAGCCTATCTCGTGACCACGCTTCGTATATTTCTCAGCGATAGTGATAATGCCACAGCGCAATTCTGCTACAGGCCTCGTATAGGTTAAGGGAAGTAAGTGAGAACGGTGTTTACCGTCAACGAGTTGAATCTTCATTCGGTGCGTTATTGGTTCCTTCGAATTTAGGGCAAAAAAAAGACCCGCACACAGCGGGCCTTAAATTTTGATACGCTAGGTATCTTATCCTCTCTTACCGTAACGGCTGCGGAATTTATCCACACGACCTGCGGTATCAACAAGCTTCACCTTACCAGTGTAGAACGGGTGAGAGTAGCTAGAAATTTCCATTTTGATTAGTGGGTATTCAACACCATCTACTTCGATAGTGTCTTTCGCATCAGCACAAGACTTAGTGATGAATTGATCGCCTGTACCCATGTCTTTAAAGACACACAAGCGGTAGTTTTCTGGATGAATTCCTGTTTTCATTTCGTTTTGTATTTAATAGCTTGAGTTTTTGCCCAAGCCCCATTTCCGTTATTTCGGACGGCAAATATAAGTCAAATGTTCGCACGCCGCTTAATTGGTGGTGCAAAAATAGTGATGTAGCTTCGCTAGTAGATGAAAATCCTGAAAATTATTATATCGTTCGCGCTGTTTACGACCGTTATCGGTTGTAGGAATACGATAGAATTCCCGGGCACCAATGTAGAATTGGGCTTTTCATCGGATACCATTTATCTAGATACAGTTTTTACAGGACTGGCCAGCTCCACGCGTACTCTGAAAGTATTTAATCCATCGGATGAGAACATCATTATCGACCGTGTGTATTTGGGCCGAGGTGCCGGGAGTTTCTACCGCATGAACGTCGATGGGGTTAGCGGTAAAGACGTAGAAAACGTCGAGGTATTGGCCAAAGACAGTACCTATATCTTCATTGAGATTAGTCCCGATGCGGCCGGATCAACTGAGCTCGTTTACAAGGACAGTATTCTTTTTGAGAATGGCGGTATACAGCAACACGTAGACCTGGTTACTACGGTCTGGGATGCTGTGTATCACTTCCCTACGAATGTGCTGACTATTAATCGTCCCGAACCACTCCCTCCACTCAAACTTGCCTATTCCGTGTTGGGAGAAAACGAAATTTGGGACAATACTAAACCACATGTTGTTTATGGGTATGCAGTCGTGGATAGTGCACATCGATTAACCATTGAGCCAGGAACCCAAGTTCATTTCCATGCCGGCAGTGGCCTTTGGGTATACCGCGATGGCGAGCTGTATGTCGATCCAAATGAAACCGGGAGTATGGATAACGCTGTAGTGTTCCAAGGGGACCGATTGGAACCCTCTTATGAGTGGGTGCCCGGTCAGTGGGGCGGGCTGCTAGGCGGCGTATTCATCCAAGGTGGTGCGCAATCAAAAGCAATACTCAACAACCTGATTATTAAAAATTCATCGACTGCATTGCGGGTGGATAGTGCTTGGGGGGTCCTTCCTAACCTTACCCTGAACAACACCATCATAACGCACAGTTCAAGAGTAGGTCTTTACGGTGGATACGGTCACATTTTAGGAACTAATCTCGCCATCGGTCCCAGTGGGGTATATGGTTTTTACGGTTTAGGAGGGAACTATCGCTTTGACCACAGCACCATTAACAACACATGGAGTTTCTCCTCTAGAGGCGGCACTGGTATTGGTATGGTCAACTTCTTTGAAGACGCCGCCGGTAACCGTTACACCAGGAGCCTAAATGCTACATTCACCAATACGTACATCGGAGGTAATCTCGCCAGCGAAGTGGCCATGGGCATTGATAACAACGAGGTTTTTGATGTGCGATTTGAAAACAGCGCACTCAAAATCGAACCGAATCCCGAAGCCGGTCATTACACATTGACTGATACCACCATGTTCAAGGATTGTGAATTTAATTTGAATTGGGGCTTCACCTCCACCCCTTGGATACCTGAAGACCAGTGGAAATTCTTACCAGACTCTGTTTCCCTATTGTTCAGCAAAGCCAAGGCAACTGCCATTAGCCCGTTGCTCGATCTTGGAGGCACAGGTAGAAGTACCCCTGCCACTATTGGCGCTTTGGAACGTCCTTAAAGGTTTTTGAGAAATTCTAGGGTGTTCACCCCGTCGGCATAATCCCATAAACGAGGCTTCTGTGCAGTGCCAAGAGAAAGGTATTCCTGACCCACAACACATTGAACGCTATCTCCCCAAGCCTCGAGACGTGCCTGTGGCCCCGACTCAGGATAAGTGCTGTAGTGAAGTATGGACACTGGGGTGTGCAGCTCTTCGTTCTCGCGAACAATGATGAAGCCGTTTTCTAAAAAATCGTCTTGGTTTAGCAAGAATAAAGCACGGTAGTAGTCGTAGTTGTTGCCGTACTTATTGTTGTTTACCACATCACTGTAGTCCACAATATTGGCAAAGACGTTTTGAATGTCGTACCCTTCAGGAACGAGCAAGTGACTTACATTTCTGCAACCCATACCGAAGTAGGAGAA
>DJCX01000032.1:0-2091 GCA_002430755.1 Flavobacteriales bacterium UBA5939
AATGATGAAATGGGCACTCGCTAAAGTGCCGCGCCCTCTGCTAATTAGATTGAGCTACATTGTACAATGGCTCAGTCCTGTATTGTTCAGAGGCTCGAATTTTGTCGATCCAATAGACGGCAGAGGCTACTCACGCTTTTTTCCTTACGGCTATGGCGAGAATCAGCGTCCTAACGCGCTTTGCCCGGGGACTAACAGTCTTGAAAGACATCGACTTCTTTGGCTTTACTTGAAAGACTACACAGATTTCCTCACCAAGCCACAAAAGCTGTTGCATATCGCCCCAGAACAGTGTTTTTACGGTCGATTCCGCAAGATGAATCACTTGGATTACACCACGGCCGATCTCTTCTCACCGCTGGCAGATATGCGATTTGATGTACAGGACATTCCGATCGAGGACAACACGTACGACACTATCTTTTGCAATCACGTTCTAGAACATGTAGACGACGACAAGCAAGCCATACGCGAACTTCGCCGCATCCTGAAACCTGGTGGCCTAGCCATCATGCAGGTTCCTTTGGATCCTGATTATGAGGTTACAGATGAAGACCCATCGATCAAGGATCCTGCAGAGCGTGAGCGTCGCTTCCGTCAGTACGATCATGTTCGTCTTTACGGTCAAGATTACCCTGAGCGCCTGAAAGAATGCGGCTTTACTGTTAGTACCTTCGATGCAGCAAAAGAGCTTCCTGAAGGCTACTTTGAGAAATACGCATTGCCTAAACGTGAGATGTTATACGTCTGTACGAAATAGGCCAGCAATATGTTAGTATAAGAAAGCAAAAAGCCCGCTCTTCGATCAGGCTTTTTTGAGTCTAAATATATTTTGCGCTACGCACGGATTAAATTGCTCTGGTTTATTTCAACCATCCTGCAATCATTGCATCCATCTTATCCTCTTCTTCTTGCGCCAACACAGGATCAACAAGGATACGACCACTGTGCTCATCAATCATGATTTTCTTGCGCTGTGCAAGTTCCATCTGACGTTGTGGTGGAATTACGAAGAAAGAACCGGCAGAAGCACCGCGCTCAACTGAAACGACAGCAAGCTTGTTCTTCGTAGCCGAACGAATGCGGTCGTATGCGTCCACTAAGCGTGCTTCTATCATTCCCTTGTACTCTTCGCTCTTTGCAAGAAGCATTTCTTCTTCCTTCTGAGTCTCAGCCATGATACTGTCTAACTCACTCACCTTGTGTGTCAAGTGTGTTTTGCGATCATTCAACTTTTCTATGCTTGCCTCGTTAGCCTCTTTCTTGGCTTCGATGCGTGCTGAGAACTCACGAATACGCTTTTCAGCCAATTGAATTTCCAATTCTTGGTATTCAATTTCCTTCGCAATTGCTTCGAACTCTCTGTTATTTCTAACCTGCTCTTGATCTTTTGAGTACTTCGCCATTTTCTCTTGGCTTTCCTTGATCAAAAGTTGTTTTTCCTTGATATCCACTTCTAGGTCAGCAATCTCATTGTTCACCTTTTCCATACGAGTCTCCATACCGGCTACTTCGTTTTCAAGATCTTCAACCTCCAATGGAAGCTCTCCGCGCATTGCACGGATTTCGTCTACACGACGATCAATGATTTGCAGATCGTAAAGCGCTCTTAATTTATCTTCTACGCTTAGCTCTTTTGCCTTCTTAGCCATACTAATAGTACTGAATAGGGTTTGTGTTGACCTCTGTTTTGAGAACGGCAAATTTAGGGAATTTTTCCGAGAGTCTATCAGCTATGAGGTCGATTGTAAACTGCTCACTCTCAAAATGTCCCACATCAAAAATTGACAAACTGCCATCTGCATCAAAAAATTGATGGTATTTGTAATCTGCCGTGATAAAAACATCGGCTCCGCTGCCCTTTGCAGCTCCTAATAAGAAGCTGCCTGAACCGCCGCATACAGCAACACGTTTGACGGTTTCCTTTACTGCTGGGGTGTATTTAATTGTAGTGCCAAAAGTATCTTTGACCAAGGCTAAAAATGCATCAAATTTCATTTCCTGGGACAATTCACCCACGGCACCTGCACCGTATTGCGTAGCCACATTTTCCACAGCCAACCACTCGTAGGCCATCTCCTCGTAAGGGTG
>DJCX01000032.1:2421-11372 GCA_002430755.1 Flavobacteriales bacterium UBA5939
AGCTTAGCCTCTTCTACAAACTCGCGCTCGCCTACCTTTCCTATGACTGGACTGGTCCCTTCAGTGCCTTTAAACGAACCAACACCTTCAGTCTTAAAGCTGCACTCTTCATATGCGCTAACCTTGCCCCCTCCGGCATTAAAAACTGCAGCCTCTAGTAAAGCAACATTAGCCACGGGGACATAGACTTGAAACTTCATCAAGGCATCTTTCATTGGGCTTAGAATAGAATGATTTTGAATACCTAAAAGCTCCATGATCTTCGCATTCACCCCCCAGAGCACATTGTCGAGATTGGTGTGAATAGCATATATAGCCACATCGTGCTTGATGGCCTTCATGACAACTCGCTCAATGTAACTTGAGCCATTGAATCTCTTCAATCCTCCAAACACTATAGGATGGTGCGCGACAATGAGGTGGATATTCTTAGCAATGGCTTCATCAACCACAGATTCCAAACAATCCAAAGCGACTAAAACACCATCGGTTTCCCAATCTTTGGAACCAACAATGAGTCCGCTGTTGTCGTATGATTCTTGAAGTGCCGGCGGCGCCCACAACTCCAATTCTTGAATAATTTCTCCAATTCGCATAGTCCCCCAAGTTAGGATTTTATCCATTAAAAAACCCCTCGGGCCTGCGGCCCGAGGGGTTCGTGAGTTATCTCGAAAAAATCGGCTTATTTACCGCCTTTCTCCATTTGCTCTTTAAGAGCCGCCAAAGCGTCTAGATCACCCATTGTTGAGCGCTCAACGTTTTGGTTTGGTACAGCAACGTTTCCGCCTTTGTTACCACCACGGCCAGTGTTCTTCTTCAACTCAACCTCTTTGTATGTACCTACGTGAGATACTACGATACGACGGTTGTCTTTGTTGAATTCGATCACTACGAACTCTGCAGTTTCGCCTTTTTCTAGTTTAGCACCATCTTCTTTAGTGATGTGACGTGCAGGACAGTAGGCCTCAACACCTTCGTGCTCAGCAAAGCTTACATCACCGCCTTTATCACCTGAGTTGATCATAGTACCTGTTACCTTATTACCTACTTTGAATGTTGTCGCGTAAGCATCCCAAGGGTTATCAGTTACTTGCTTGTGACCCAAGCTCAAGCGACGGTTTTCAGCGTCGATATCCATAACTACAATTTCTAGTTTAGCACCAATAGAAGTAAATTCAGACGGGTGCTTCACTTTCTTCGTCCAGCTTAGATCAGAAATGTGAATCAAACCATCAATTCCTTCTTCAAGCTCTAGGAAGATACCGAAGTTCGTGAAGTTGCGAACCGTACCAGCATGTGTTGAACCTTGCGGGTATTTTGTAGTGATATCCGTCCAAGGATCAGTAGTCAATTGCTTGATACCAAGGCTCATCTTACGCTCTTCGCGATCTAGAGTCAATACCTCAGCTTCTACTGCATCACCAACTTTCATGAAGTCACCAGCGCTGCGCAAGTGAGCCGACCAGCTCATTTCGCTTACGTGGATCAAACCTTCAACACCTGGTAGAATTTCTACGAATGCTCCGTAATCTGCCAATACAACTACTTTACCAGTAATCTTATCACCAACACCTACGTTTTCATCCAAAGCATCCCACGGGTGCTTCTCAAGTTGCTTAAGACCTAATTGGATACGAGTCTTGCCTTCGTCGAAGTCAAGAATTACAACGTTGATTTTCTGGTCCAACTCTACTACCTCTGACGGGTGGTTGATACGGCTCCAGCTCAAATCTGTAATGTGAACTAGACCATCTACGCCACCAAGGTCGATGAATACACCGTAAGACGTGATGTTTTTAACCACACCTTCCAATACTTGACCTTTCTCGAGTTTCGAGATGATTTCTTTTTTCTGTTCTTCAAGATCAGCTTCGATAAGCGCCTTGTGAGAAACAACAACGTTTTTGAATTCGTGGTTGATTTTAACCACTTTGAACTCCATTGTTTTATCTACGTACTGATCGTAATCGCGGATTGGCTTAACGTCAATCTGTGATCCTGGCAAGAACGCCTCTAGACCAAATACGTCTACGATCATACCACCCTTAGTACGAGCTTTAACGTAACCCTTAACGATTTCATCGTTGTCGTGTGCTTCGTTAACGCGATCCCAAGCCTTGATAGAACGTGCTTTTCTGTGAGAAAGAACTAACTGTCCGTACTTGTCTTCTTGACGATCAACCAATACCTCAACAGTATCACCTACTGCCAATTCTGGGTTGTAACGGAACTCGTTCAAACTAACAACACCTTCACTCTTAGAGTTGATGTCGATGATTACTTCGCGATCAGTCTTAGAAGTTACTTTACCTTCTACTACTTGATGCTCTACAGAAGAACCCAATGTTTCTTCGTACAATGCCGCCAAAGCCTCACGCTCTTCGTTCACTGCAGTTTCACCACCTTCAACATCGTCCCAGCTGAATGCTGGCTCTTCAGTTACAGTTTCTTCAACTGCTGGTGCTTCAACTTTTTCTTCTGCTTTTGGAGCCTCCTGAGCTGGAGCCTCTTGTTGTACCTCTTCTTGTGGTACTTGATTCTCTTCTGACATGAGAGATTTACTTGTATCTCAGGACTTTACATGCTATTCTCACTAGCCCTTGAGAGGGTTTTTTCTTTTTCAAATGCCCATTGGAAGCATGCTTCGTGTCCAAAAGGGGTGCAAATATACAACTATTGGTCTAGAAATCTTATAGTTAGCAATAAAAAACCCCGGAGCGCTTCGCACTCCGGGGCCAGTATTTTTCTACGCTCAACCTTACTTGTCGAACTGCTTCTTGAGCAAATCAGTGGTCGTTGAACCTGGACGTTCGATTGGCATACCCATTGAGCGGTCCAAAATAAGATTCGCAAGAGTTCCCAATGAACGAGCAACACCGAATAGAACCGTATAGAACTCGTATTCTACGAAGCCATAGTGCGTTAACAATTGGCCACTATGAGCATCTACATTAGGCCAAGGGTTTTTCACCTTTCCAGTAGCTGCCAAGATATCTGGCACTACTTCATAAACCATACTTACGATTTTAAACAGCTCGTCATTTGGCATCTTGGCTTTTGCAAACTCGCGTTGTGCGGTGTAACGAGGATCTGTCTTACGGAGTACCGCGTGACCGAAACCTGGAATTACCTTTCCTGAAGCCAAAGTTTGCTTACAGTAGTTCGCAATCTGCTCCTTAGTTGGCAATCCACCACCTAGTTCTTGACGCATGTTATTGATCCAGCGAATTACCTCTTGATTAGCAAGTCCATGTAATGGGCCTGCCAAGCCGTTCATACCGGCCGCAAAACTTAAGTATGCATCACTCAGAGCAGAACCTACAAGGTGTACGGTGTGTGCACTTACGTTACCTCCCTCGTGGTCAGCGTGGATGGTCAAGTACATACGCATTAACTCCTTGAACTCGTCACCGTCAAAACCCAACATGTGTGCGAAATTACCCGCCCAATCTAGTTTCGGATCTGGTTCGATATGCTGGTCGTTGTGGTACATTCTACGGTAGATGTAAGCTGCCACACGTGGTAGGCGTGCAATCAAGTTCATACAATCTTCGTAGGTGGCGTCCCAATATTCACTCTTGTGAACACCTGCAGCATACGCCTTAGCAAATTCACTTTCTGTTCTCATCGCCATTATGGCAATAGAAAACTGTGTCATCGGGTGCGTGCGCGTTGGTAGGGCATCAATTGCCTTGAATACATGTACTGGAACGTTATTACGACGAACCCAGTTGTTACTCAAACGACGTGCCTGATCTTCCGTTGGAAGCTCATTCATCAACATTAAGTGAAATAGTCCTTCAGGCAATGGCTGCTCGCCTCCTGGATACTTCGGAAGCTTCTCTTGAAGTTCAGGAATACTGTATCCACGGAAACGAATACCCTCTTCAGGATCAAGCTTTGAAGTTTCACAAATCAATGCTGGCATGCCGCGCATACCCCCGTATAGTTGTCCCAACTTAATCTCACCAACCTTCTGATCTGCATTCTCTTTCAAGAATGCCTTAGTATCAGCAACGATTGATGGGAATGTGTCGCGAAACTGCTCTTTAATTTTGTCCATGACAGGTGTTTGGATTTATTTAATGAATCGGAAGTTCTTTCCTGGGAACACAGCGCGCTCCGCAAGTTCTTCCTCGATTCTCAATAGTTGGTTGTATTTAGCCATACGATCAGAACGTGAAGCTGAACCGGTCTTAATCTGACCTGTATTCAAAGCAACCGCTAAATCCGCGATTGTTGAATCCTCAGTCTCGCCTGAACGGTGTGACATAACAGCCGTCATCATATGACGGTTAGCAAGAGTAACAGTGTTAATAGTCTCCGTCAAAGTACCAATTTGGTTTACTTTAACGAGTACAGAGTTCGCACTCCCCTCTTCAATACCGCGAGCTACGCGCTTCTCGTTAGTTACGAACAAATCGTCCCCTACCAACTGAACCTTGTCGCCAATCTTCGCGTGAAGTTTAGCCCAACCGGCCCAATCGTCTTCGTGAAGACCGTCTTCAATAGAAGCAATTGGATACTTTTCAATCCAGTTAGCCCAGTAATCTACCATTTCGTCAGAAGTCAATTCACGACCGTCACTCTTGTGGAATACGTACGTGCCTTTCTCTTCATTGTAGAATTCTGATGCAGCTGCATCCATAGCAATCCAGATATCCTCACCAGGTTTATAACCTGCTTTCTCGATACTTTCTAGAATGATTTCTAGAGCTTCCTCGTTAGAACCGATAGAAGGCGCAAAACCACCTTCGTCACCTACGTTGGTAGAGTATCCTTTGCTCTTTAGGACTTTCTTCAAGTTGTGGAATACTTCTGTACCCATACGTAATGCTTGGCTGAATGATTCAGCACCGAACGGCATGACCATGAATTCTTGGAAATCGATAGAGTTATCCGCGTGTGAACCACCGTTCAAGATGTTCATCATAGGAACTGGTAGAGTACGTGCATTCACACCACCGATGTAGCGGTACAGTGACTGGCCCGTACTTTCAGCTGCAGCCTTGGCCACTGCCAAAGAAACCGCCAAAATTGCGTTGGCACCTAATTTCCCTTTATTCTCAGTGCCGTCAAGCTCGAGCATGATTGCATCAATATGTGCTTGCTCAGTAACAATCTCACCTTCCAATTCTGGAGCGATGATATCATTGACGTTATCTACTGCTTTCAATACACCTTTGCCCATGTATACAGAAGCATCTTCGTCGCGAAGTTCAACTGCTTCATGGATACCAGTAGAGGCTCCTGAAGGAACAGCAGCTCTACCCATAGCACCGGTAGAAGTGATTACATCGACTTCAACAGTTGGGTTCCCGCGAGAATCCAAAATCTGTCTAGCATGGATGTGAGTAATTACAGACATAATATTACGTTTAGAGTGTTAGTTAGTGTGTTGTGTCTTAGTTGTTTTTGATGTTTTCGATAAACGAATCAAAAAGATATCGGCTATCGTGTGGGCCCGGAGAAGCCTCAGGGTGGTATTGAACAGAGAAGCAATTCGCATCCGTTCTTTTAATACCTGCAACTGTTTGGTCGTTTAGGTGAACATGAGTTAATGCCACATTATCTGAAGCCTCAACATCTTCCATCTTAACCACGAAACCGTGATTCTGTGAAGTAATTTCACCCAATCCAGTCTCCACATTCTTAACGGGATGGTTAATCCCACGGTGCCCGTTATGCATTTTGTAGGTATTCAAACCGCTTGCTAGCGCAATCATTTGGTGTCCTAGACAAATACCGAAGACTGGTAGACCAGAGGCTATGCCTTTTGACACTTCAGCTACTACCTCTGGAGAAGCAGCAGGATCACCAGGACCGTTAGAGTAGAATAATCCGTTAGGGTTCCAGGCCATCATCTCTTCTGTTGAGGTATTGTATGGGAATACCTTTACTCGAGCTCCACGGTCTGTCAAACATTTTACGATGTTATTCTTAATACCAAGATCCAATGCGGCAACACGAATCTCACTATCGGCAGGACCTACTTCGTATGCCTCCTTGGTGCTTACCACAGGTGCCAATGCTAGCCCTTCCATGTTTGGACATTTTTTAAGCTCTTCTTTGAGCCCATCTACATCGTGGATTTCCGTAGAGATAATTGCATTCATTGCACCCGCATCACGAATGTGACGTACTAATGCACGCGTATCAATATCCTTGATAGCAACCTTTCCTTCTTTTTCGAAATACCCATAAAGGCTGTCCGATTTTCCAGCACGTGAAGCAACTTCACTAAAGTTCTTGGTGATCAGACCAGCAATTTGAATCTTTCCTGATTCTATTTCCTCAGCGTGAACACCATAGTTACCAATATGAGAAGTAGCCATTACCATAAGCTGACCGAAGTACGACGGATCTGTAAAGATCTCTTGGTAACCAGTCATACCTGTGTTAAAGCAAATCTCCCCATAGGCAGTGCCGTCAAGGCCTGTGGAGGTACCATAAAATACGGTTCCGTCCTCGAGGAGTAGCGTTGCCTTTTTAGTTGAATTATCCATGAGTGTCAGTTTCTAAAAAAAAGGGGAAATAGGCCCAAGACCTAATTCCCCTCTAAATTAATCAACAAAGACCTATTTGGTGCATTTGTCTATTCTTATTCAGCAGATTCTTCCTTAGTTTCCTCTACCGCTACCTCTTCAGTAGCTGTCTCAGCTGCAGGAGCTGGAGCTGCTTCTTCCGCAGTCGCTTTTGAACGGCGGCTACGACGAGTAGTTTTCTTCTTCTCTTCTTTCGTGTACAATTCGTTGAAATCAACCAACTCTACCATGCACATCTCAGCGTTATCACCAAGACGGTTACCCGTTTTGATAATACGAGTGTAGCCACCTGGACGGTCGCCCACTTTAGGACCTACTACAGTGAACAACTCAGTTACGGCATGTTTGTTTCTCAATGCAGAGAATGCCGTACGACGGTTGTGTGTAGTATTTTCTTTCGCACGAGTAATCAGAGGCTCTACGAACTTACGTAGCTCTTTAGCCTTTTGCACAGTCGTGTTGATGCGCTTGTGCTCAATAAGAGAACCAGCCATGTTGCTCAACATCGCCTTTCTGTGCGCAGTCTTTCTACCGAGGTGATTATTTTTCTTACCGTGTCTCATTTTTATTCTTTATCGAGCTTGTATTTAGAAATATCCATTCCAAAGCTCAAGTTTTTACTATCAACTAATTCTTCCAATTCAGTAAGTGACTTCTTACCGAAGTTGCGGAACTTCATCAAATCTGACTTCGAGTACGTTACCAAATCTCCTAAGGTATCTACCTCTGCAGCCTTCAAACAGTTCAAAGCACGAACGCTCAAGTCCATATCGTGAAGCTTAGTCTTCAACAACTGACGCATGTGCAATGCTTCTTCATCGTAGCTTTCAGTTTCAGCACTTTCTTCGTCCTCAAGACTAATGCGCTCATCGCTGAACAACATGAAGTGGTGAATCAAAATTTTAGCTGCTTCAGTTAGAGCATCTTTTGGTAGAATTGAACCATCAGTCTCAATCTCCATAACTAACTTTTCAAAGTCAGTCTTCTGCTCTACACGATAGTTCTCAATAGAGTACTTCACGTTCTTGATTGGCGTGTAGATGCTGTCAAGAGCAATAGTTCCGATCGGAGCATCTGCTTTCTTGTTCACTTCTGCACCAACATAACCACGACCCTTTTCGATCACCACTTCCATAGAAAGGTTCACGCTAGCGTCCATGTTACAGATCACCAAATCTGGGTTCAATACCTGGAATGAAGTAATGTGTGCCGCTAAATCGCCAGCTAGCAACTGCTCTTTACCGCTAACAGAGAACTTTACAGTTTCTGTATCAACAGATTCGATTTGTTGCTTAAAGCGAACTTGCTTTAGGTTTAGAACAATTTCAGTTACATCTTCTACAACACCTTCAATTGTGCTGAATTCGTGATCTACGCCGTCAATTCTCAAAGAAGTCAAAGCGAATCCTTCAAGTCCTGAAAGCAATACTCTACGAAGTGCATTACCGACTGTTAAACCGTAGCCTGGCTCTAAAGGTCTGAACTCGAACTGACCATCTTTGTCAGTCGACGCGTTCATGATTACTTTATCCGGCTTTTGGAAATTAAGAATAGCCATATTAAATGGGTATAAGGTGTTATTATTTCGAGTACAATTCGACGATCAACTGCTCCTTGATATTCTCAGGGATTGCATCACGTGAAGGTACACTTAGGAAAGTTCCTTCCATTTTACTTTCGTTCCACTCCAACCATGGGTACTCGCCGTTGCTAGATGCAAGAGCATCAGCAATAACTACCAATGATTTAGACTTTTCACGAACGCCAATTACATCACCAGGCTTCACATTCATTGATGGAATGCTTGCAAGCTCTCCATTCAAAGTGATGTGACGGTGACCTACCAACTGACGTGCAGCATCACGAGTCTTACCAAGACCTAAACGGAATACTACGTTGTCAAGACGGCTCTCACAAAGTTGCAAAAGAACATCACCCGTTTTGCCTTTACTTCTAGACGCCTTGTCGAACATGTTTGCAAACTGACGCTCCAAAATACCGTAAGTGTATTTTGCTTTTTGCTTCTCTTGCAACTGAACTGCGTATTCGCTCTTCTTACCACGACGACGGGCATTACCGTGTTGTCCTGGAGCATATTTGCGCTTTTCGAAAGAGCTATCTGGGCCAAAGATAGGCTCGCCCATACGACGTGCAATCTTTGTTTTTGGTCCTCTATATCTTGCCATAATACTTTTCTTCTACTAATTATTAAACGCGACGTTTCTTAGGTGCACGACAACCGTTGTGAGGTGTTGGTGTGATGTCAATGATTTCTACCACTTCAATACCTAAGTTGTGCAAAGAACGGATAGCGCTCTCGCGACCGTTACCAGGACCCTTTACGTATGCTTTAACTTTCTTCAAGCCCGCCTCAAGTGCAACGCGACCACAATCCTCTGCTGCCAT
>DJCX01000032.1:11712-13697 GCA_002430755.1 Flavobacteriales bacterium UBA5939
GAGATAACCTGACCTTGCTGATTTGTCAATGAGATAATGATATTGTTGAACGAAGATCCGATGTGTGCTTCACCCATCGCTTCTACGCGTACTTTACGCTTCTTCGTCTGTTTTGCTTGTTTCTTAGCCATAACTAATAACTATTATTTAGTTGCTTTTTTCTTGTTAGCAACTGTTTTTCTCTTACCCTTTCTCGTACGAGAGTTGTTCTTCGTGCGTTGGCCACGTAGTGGTAGACCCACACGGTGACGGATACCACGGTTACAACCGATGTCCATCATACGCTTAATGTTCAACTGAATCTCTGAACGCAACTCACCTTCTACGATGTATTCGTCAGAAATTACACCACGAATAGTAGTCAACTGATCATCAGTCCACTCTTGAACCTTCACATCTTCGTGAACCCCTGCTTTCGCCAAGATCTCTTTAGAACGGCTCAATCCAACACCATAGATGTAAGTTAGACCGATAACACCGCGCTTAGTTCTAGGTAAATCTACCCCTGCAATCCTTGCCATAGTATTCTTTCTATTATATCAATTAACCCTGACGTTGCTTGAACTTTGGGTTCTTTTTGTTAATAACATACAAGCGTCCTTTACGACGAACAATTTTACAGTCCGCACTGCGCTTTTTAACTGAAGCTCTTACTTTCATTTTTTTAGTATCTGTACGTTATACGAGCCTTAGTTAAATCGTAAGGACTCATTTCTAGTTTTACTTTATCTCCTGGTAACAATTTAATGTAGTGCATTCTCATTTTTCCTGAGATGTGCGCAGTTACAACGTGACCGTTTTCTAACTCTACACGGAACATTGCGTTTGACAATGCTTCTGTTACCGTACCGTCTTGTTCTATTGCATTTTGCTTAGCCATATTAACCGAAGGTACTTGTTTGGGTTCTTCCTCTTAGTTTTCCTGTCTTCATCAAGCCGTCATAATGACGATTCAACAAATAACTTTCTACCTGCTGTAAGGTATCCAAAATTACACCCACAGTAATCAACAATGAAGTACCTCCGTAGAAGTAAGCCCACTGTGTATTCAAACCTACAACCATTGCCACGGCAGGAAGAACTGCAATCAGCGCAAGAAGTAATGAACCTGGGAATGTAATTCTACTTAGAACTGTATCTAAAAATTCAGCAGTCGGCGCACCTGGTTTAATACCTGGTACAAATCCACCGTTTCTTTTTAGATCATCCGCAATAGAATTGGTATTTACCTGAATAGCCGTATAGAAATATGTGAAGATAATGATCAATAAACCGAATGTGAGGTTGTAACCAAAACCTTGAATATTTCCGAAAACCGTAATAATCCAGCTGATGCTATCACCTTCCGCACCACTGTATTGAAGTACTGTGATTGGGATAAACATAATAGCTTGAGCAAAGATGATAGGCATTACACCTGCAGCGTTGACCTTCATAGGAAGGTACTGACGTGCTGTTGGTGTTGCTGCACCTCTACCTGCGGCAGCTTGTTTCGCATATTGTACTGGAATCTGACGAACCGCCTGTGTCAACGCAATTGCAAACATTGTAATTACAAACAATGCAAACAATTCGATGATGAACGCAACCCAACCAGCACCTTGATTCACTTGAGACAACATCTCTTGGAAGAATGCTTGAGGAAGCGTAGCAATAATTCCCACCATAATCAAAAGCGAGATACCGTTGCCAATTCCTTTATCAGTAATACGCTCTCCTAACCACATCGCGAAAATGGTACCCGTTGTCAATGTTACCCATGCTAAGAACCAGAATGTACCTGGATCAAGAGTTAGAACAACACCCTGAGCGCTTAGGTTAGCCAAATAACTTGGCGCCTGAACCCCAGCGATAAGGATAGTTAAGTAACGTGTGATTTGATTCAACTTTCTACGACCGCTCTCGCCGTCCTTCTGCATTTTTTGCACTGCTGGTACTGCCATTCCCATCAACTGGATGATAATCGAAGCAGAGATGTAAGGCAT
>DJCX01000138.1 GCA_002430755.1 Flavobacteriales bacterium UBA5939
CTATGAAAAAACTAGTTGCCATTTCTGGTGCTTTGGCTGTTGCACTTGGAGCCTTAGGAGCCCATGCTTTAAAAGAAGTACTCGACCCAAGTTCCTTAGAGTCATATAAGGTAGCTGTGTTATATCACTTAGTGCACACGCTGGCCATCCTCGCTGTGATTCAAGGTAATTTCAAGAAAGTCACAATTTGGTTTTGGGGCTTAGGGATTCCTTTATTTTCCGGCTCCATTTATCTACTAGCAGTAGATGAACTTATGGGGATGAAGCTTTCGTTCTTGGGACCCATTACGCCCTTAGGTGGTCTTCTCTTTATCGCCGGTTGGCTTAGTCTATTAGGCTCAAACGAGACAAATGTGGATAAATAGTTAGAAGTTCGAGCTAAAAATTAGTTAGAAGCTGAACTCCTATTGAATTACTGCGTTTCTTTGTAGTACCTATTACATTTTAAGAACCACAGTAATAATGACTTCTAAGAACCACCTAGAAGCCTTAGATGCATTGCATATTAAGGCTAGAGAAGTATTTAGCAACCTTCATCCTGATGTGCTTGAGGCACACAGCATTTCCAAGAACATGGCGGTGCGCACAGCGCACGGCGCTATTGCAATTAACACCGGCACATTCACTGGTCGCAGTCCAGAGGACCGATTTATTGTAAAAGACTCGCTTACCGAAGATGCTGTTTGGTGGGGGGCCATTAACAAACCCTTTGAACCCGGTAAGTTCCAATCGCTCAAAGTAAAAATCTGCAACTACTTAAACGATAAAGACATTTATATCCGTGACGCATATGCTGGCGCTCACCCTTCGTACCGACTGTCCGTAAGAGTGATTAATGAATACCCTTGGTCCAACCAGTTCGCAGGAAACATGTTTATCCAACCTTCGGCAGATGAATTGGCGGATTTTCAGTCCGATTGGACCGTGATTAATGCGCCTGGGTTTTTAGCTGATCCAGAGGTAGACGGTACACGTCAATCAAACTTTGCAATCATTGACTTCACCGATAAAAGCATCATTATTGGTGGCACAGGATATACCGGAGAAATCAAGAAAGGCATCTTTTCTGCGCTCAACTTTATACTTCCTTACCAAAAGGATGTATTGAGCATGCACTGCTCTGCGAATGTGGGAACACAAGGCGATACTTCCATCTTTTTCGGTTTATCGGGCACGGGTAAAACTACCTTAAGTGCAGATCCGAACAGAAGACTCATTGGTGATGACGAACACGGCTGGTGTTCGGACAATACTATTTTCAACTTTGAAGGCGGTTGCTATGCCAAGGTCATTGACCTAAGTGCAGATAAGGAGCCGGATATTTTCAATGCAATTCGTCCACATGCCATTCTAGAGAATGTCATTCTAAATAGTGACGGCACCGTCAAGTTCGAGGATGCGACCATTACGCAAAATACACGGGTCAGTTACCCTATTGACCATATCGCAAATATTCAGCCGGGGTCGATGGCGGAAAATCCAAAGAACATATTCTTCTTGACGGCCGATGCTTACGGGACGCTTCCGCCTATTTCAAAATTGACTCCAGGACAAGCCGCTTACCACTTCATTAGCGGCTATACTGCAAAGGTTGCAGGGACAGAGGAAGGTATAAACGAACCTAAAGCAGTCTTTTCGGCTTGTTTCGGGGCGCCGTTTATGCCTTTACATCCCACCTATTATGCCAATATGCTTGCCTCAAAAATGGAAGCTGCAGGAGTCAATGTTTGGTTGGTTAATACAGGTTGGACAGGAGGTCCATACGGTACTGGCAAGAGAATGTCTTTAAAACACACACGTCGAATGATCACTGCAGCAATGCAAGGAGAACTCGATGCAGTTAGTTATATCCAACATGAGGTGTTTGGTCTTTACATGCCGACCTCATGCCCAGAAGTTCCTTCAGATATTTTAGACCCGAAAAACACTTGGTCCAATCCCGAGGAATACGATGAATATGCAAACGAATTGGCGTTGAAATTCTCGAATAACTTTAAACAGTTTGAGAGTGAAGCCACAAAAGAAATACTTGAGGCCGCACCTCGAGTATTGGTTGGAGCAAAATAAACTCCAAGTGTTAGATGTGTCTGTAAGGGCGGCCGTTGGCCGCCCTTACTTGTTTAGAACATCGTTAATAACTCATTTGTCAAATAACGATTCCTTCATTTGTGCGGCCTCTAAAATGAATAATTTGAAGGCACTCAAAACGTTTGCCCATGCCTGCAAAGCGCAAAAAAGTATCAGCGACAAAGATTTTTGTACTCGATACCTCTGTCATTCTCTATGATCATAACGCTATTTTTTGCTTCGAAGAACACGACGTTGTTCTGCCTATCTCAGTATTAGAAGAGCTTGACGAATTCAAGAAAGGACACGATTCCAAAAACTATGAAGCACGCGAGTTCATTCGGACGCTTGATCGAATTACCGAAGGCAAAGACTTTACGAATTGGATCCCACTAAACGGGGATACACACGGTAATTTGAGAGTCATCATGGATACCTCACACAAAGGTATTGATGCCGAAAAAGTGCTTGGGCGTAAAATGGACCACCGCATCATAAATGCGGCATTGAACATCCAAGATTTAGAACCAGAGAAATCCACCATCCTTGTCACCAAGGACATCAATTTACGTCTCAAAGCCAAGGCCCTTCATTTAAAGAGTGAAGACTATTTGACTGGTAAGATCAAAGACATGGATGCCTTATACAAAGGGAAGTCCGTAGTGGAAAACTTCAATGCCATCACGCTTACGAAGTTGTACGCTGAGAAATCTATAGACATCGACGAGGTACTCGAAGAGAATCCTGGGTTCACTCCTTTCCCAAATAGTTATTATGTGTTAAAATCGGAAAAATCAAGCGGATTGGCCTACTACAATGCCCTTGACAAAACGCTTGATCATGTAGAGAAACGCTCGGTATATGGCATTAAACCGAGAAATGCTGAACAAGCTTTTGCCATACACGCCATTCTGAACCCAAATGTAAAGCTGGTTAGCTTGACAGGGGTGGCAGGAACAGGAAAGACGCTAATAGCTTTGGCAGCATCTCTAGAACAACGGAGAGACTTTAAACAGATTTATTTGGCGCGTCCCATTGTTCCGCTATCCAATAGAGATTTAGGGTATTTGCCCGGCGATGCAAAAGAGAAAATCAACCCGTATATGCAGCCGCTATGGGACAACTTAAAGCTCATTAAAAACACCTTCAGTGACCGAGATAAGGAATACAAACAGCTCGAGGCGATGGTGGAAAAAGAGAAGATTATCATTACTCCTTTGGCATATATCCGTGGACGCTCACTGGCGGATATCGTATTTATCGTAGACGAAAGTCAAAACCTTACACCGCACGAGGTAAAGACAATCATCACACGGGCTGGAGACGGTGCGAAGTTTATATTCACCGGCGACGTTGGGCAGATTGATACACCTTATCTGGATGAACAATCCAACGGGCTCAGTTATTTGGTGGACAAGGCGAAAGGGCAAGATATCTACGCACACGTGACCTTGGAAAAAGGAGAACGTAGTGAATTGGCCAATCTTGCTAATGAACTCTTGTAAATCGGCACAGAATTTGATTTTAACCTAAACAAATCAACCTCTATCAACATGATCACCCTCTATACCGCAGTTACACTAGACGGCTACATTGCAACTACTGATGGAAGCGTAGACTTCCTAGAAAACCCTCGTTACCAGCTCCCTGATGAAGATTATGGGTACACGGGGTTCTACGAAGGCATTGATGTGGTGGCCATGGGCTACAATACGTACAAGCAGGTAATTAACTTTGAGGGAGCGTACCCCTATCACGGCAAACACAGCGTCGTTTTTAGTCGTACCAATAGCGTTGAACCTATAGCAGGTGATATCGAGATTACTGAAGCTTCAGAAGAAAGCGTCATTCAGCGATTTAAGAGCGAAGGAAAAAATATTTGGATTATTGGCGGTGGTGCTACGAATGCACGCGTACACCAAAGCGGTCTTATTGATCGAATGATCCTCACCTACCTTCCAATCACGCTCGGTGCGGGAATTCCACTATTTAGAGAGAATGACGCTAGTTTAGAGTGGAAAAACACAGGTACGCGGACCTTTGCAAACGGCCTTGTTCAGATTACTTTAGAAAGAAGGTAATCCACCTGAAGACTGAGGTCTTTGAGTGAGCCATTGTTTTCAATAATAGTATCACTTTGAGCCCGTCGATAGACATCGCCCAATTGGTTGGCTAAACGCTCTCTTATTTGACTTTCGTTCATTTCTGTGTTGCGTGCCATCACGCGAGCTATGCGCACATGTTCATCAGCTACCACACTTACGACATGCTCACAAGTAGGGTCGCCTGTTTCAAGAACCAAGGCACTTTCTTTGAAAACCACCGTGCTACCGCTGTTGCGTTTCCAATGTTCAAACTCCTCACGAACGGCTGGATGCACTATGGACTCTAGTTTTTCTTTTAGCGCACTACTGCCAAAAATCTTTTCGGCAACATAAGCCCGATTCAATGCGCCCTGTGAATAAGCCTGTTCACCCAATAGCGCCGTTATCCCTTGAATCAAAGTGGGATTAGTATGCATGAGTGCTTTAGCGCGCTCATCACTATAATACACGGGGTATCCCTTGCTTTCAAGCATTGCACAGACTGTGCTCTTACCTGAGCCAATACCACCAGTGATACAAATTACTCTAGATTGCTTCATTGCCCTATGCGTTCAACCCTATTTGGCGTTATAGAAAGTACAGAAATATTCTCTTTCAACGGTTCTGCCACAATAATGTAATTCGATTCATTCTGAACTGCGGAAAGTGTGATAAGCTCTTCGAAGGTTCTCGAAATCAGGGCCTTTTTTGGGCCACTGACCCAAACCTCAACATCTACAATTTGACTCCCAAGAACCAAGGG
>DJCX01000089.1:0-8827 GCA_002430755.1 Flavobacteriales bacterium UBA5939
GTTTAGTATAGCAGAAAGCCCCGGCGAGAGCCGGGGCTTTTTTTATTTATTAATTTCTAAGTAACGTGCAGATTTAATCGCCTAATATTTTGAATTCGCTTTTATTATTATGAAATTCAAGTGGTTAAGCAAAACCATAATCATTTAATCATTAATCTTTCTATCATGAAGAAGAAATTACTCTTGCTCAATGCATTGATATTCTGTTTTTTAGGGTATTCGGTGCAAGCACAGGTAATGACTCAAGCCTTTACGGGAACTTCGTTTCCAACGGGCTGGACGCAGTCAAACACCTGTAACAGTACTTCCTCTAATGCTTCTTGGAAACTTACGACCTCAACACCAGGCTATGGTGCTTCAGGGTTTATAGACAATACAGGGGCAACAGGTTCGTACGCAATGTGGGTTGATGGATCATCACCGTATCCGTGTGCTGTAAGCATTACGACGGATTCGATTGATGTGAGCACATTAACTACACCGTCTATCGAATTTTACTGGGCTAAAAACAATACCGGTACATACGTGGGCAATAACGTACTCACCGTTGATGTTTTTGACGGTCAGAACTACCATACGGTATGGTCAGGTCAGAGTGACAACTCTAGCTGGCGTCAAGTTCAAGTGGACATTTCGTGTCTAACACTTAACAACGATATCGCTTTACGCTTTACCGTAAATAAGTTCAACGGCTCAGCCTCATTCTATAACGACATTGTTGTTGATGATATCAAAGTACAAGATTTGCCTACAGGCTTCTCTGCATGTGCGGCGCCAACTTCATTAGTTGTTTCAAACGTAAGTTCTACGGCTACAGCAACAGTAGGCGAGGGGTGTAACTCATCAGCCACTACTGAAGTAATTTACGGTCTAGCAGGGTTCAATCCTTACAACGCTGGTAGTTCAGTTTCCGTAAGCAGTGGCACAGCAACGCTTACAGGCTTAACCGCTTCGAGTACTTACGAAGCTTATGCAGTTACCTCATGTAGCTCAACATCATATTCAGATACATTAGGACCAGTCGTTTTCACTACCCCTTGTGCTGTGGTTGCAACACCGTACTCTGAAAACTTTGATGCGACATCAGGCGGTTCAGCCTTTAATCCATCTTTACCTGTATGTTGGGAGTTCTATACGAACACAACTAGCTCAGTGTATTATCCATACGTGTACAATAGAAACTATTCGTTCTATGCGAACTCGGGTTCTAACTTCCTGTACGCATATCGTTCGTCTAGCTCTTCTACAAGTTCGAGCTATGCTGACACCACTATGGTAATGACTCCTGAAATTCAGGGGTTAGATTCTGCGACCAAGCAACTTACCTTCTATGCACGTACTACTTCTGTAGGTCGTCCAGGTGAGGTTATTATCGGTTTAACGGATGCCTCTGGTACACCAGGATCATTGAGAATCATTGACACTATTTATGCACCCAACACAACGTATAGCCAGTACACTGTTTACTTAGACGGTGCAACAACTGGGGATGCGCGTGTAGCATTTGCATTCATGCGTCAAATAGGTACTTACGATTATGTATGTCTTGATGATGTTGAAATCACAGATATTCCTCCATGTCCAGAGCCAATTAGTCTTGGACTTGCATCGGCTGGAAGAACTTCGGCTACTATCAATTGGTCGTCGTCGTCTTCAGCATTCGATATTGAAGTAGGTCCAATGGGCTTTACACAAGGAACAGGTACATCCTATACTTCGACTTCTACTAGTGTAACTGCTACTAACCTTACGCAAAACACGTACTACGATGCGTATGTCCGTGCAAACTGTTCTTCTACAGGTGACGGAACTTCAACATGGGTAGGTCCATTTACATTCAAGACCGAATGTGGTTGGTTTGCCTCTCCATACGAAGAAGACTTTGGTTACTCTGACGGTACAGGTTCTTCTTCAAATCCAGATTTACCAGACTGTTGGAAGCATGAAAACAGAAGTTCCTATGCATTTAATTACTGTTATGTTGACAAATACTGGTACTACGGTAATACGGCTACAGACAGCGCTTACATTTACTTGAGTACGTACTATTCTCAATTTAACTCAAGTACAGCTCTTGGCGATACCAACGCGGTAATCTTGCCAATGATGACGGATCTAACCAATAATGATCAGCAGATTATTTTTAATGGACGCTCAAGTTCGACCTCAGCAGCTTATAATGCTAAAATGGCCATTGGAACTGTTGATTCAACAGGTGATTTAAGCACATTGGTGATTATGGATACTGTAGAATTTACTTCTACGACGTATGCTGATTATACGATGGATCTTGACAATGTACCATCGAATGCTGCCAGCGTTGCTATAGTTGCCTTCGGTATGGCTAACTCAGGTTATACATATGGGTATAACCGTGCATACATCGATCGTGTAGAGATTCGTCAGGCACCGCAATGTCCAGAGGTATACGATGTTGTAGCTACGGCTACCTCGGATACTTCGGGTACCATCTCATGGGGGGATAGCTCTGTAGTGGATGAGTACTTGATTGATTGGGGTCTTGCCGGCTTCACTCAGGGTACGGGTACTTACGATACTATTGTAGGGACCACTTGGTCAAACAATATGCTACTTCCAGGAGAAACTTATGAATTCTACTTCCAATCGGTTTGTAGCGCCATGGGTGTTAACTCTCCATGGTATGGACCGGTAACATTAGAATTGCCATGTTCTCCAACGACAATTCCATTTGCGGACGGTTTTGAAATTAAACCAACCTCATACGGTAATTCAACAAATCCAAACTTGCCGGATTGTTGGACGTATTCTGTAAATGATAACCCTGGGAATTCTTACTCGTACGGTTCAACATCCACCTTTGCTTCCTATTCAGGATCTGGGTACATGTACAACCGACAAAGCAATGTCTTAGGCGATACAGTAGTAGTTTCTCTACCAATGATTGAGAATCTAGATACAGATGGAGCCGTTCTTAAATTTTGGGCGAGACTTTCTTCCACCTTCTACCAAGGACAGATGGCAGTTGCCACAACAGGTACGATGGGTGATTACAAGAGTGCAGCTGTTGCGCTTGATATGAACGTAACCAGCAATACGTATCAGCAGTATTCAGTCTTCTTGGATTCTAACGTGGTACCAGCTGGTGCACAGCGTCCAGCGTTCTTGTTCTACTCGGTGAATGGTTCTTACAACTACATCTACTTAGATAGTGTAGAGGTAGAAGCATTGCCTTCTTGTATTGCATACAATTTCATGGAAAGCAACATCACTGATTCTTCAGCTGATCTTTCATGGAGCTTTACTGGTAACAACTCATTCAACTTAGAATACGGTCCTTCTGGATTCATCCAAGGAACAGGTACAGGTGCGCAGGCAGGTACTACTATATCTGGTATCTCTGCACCTTATACATTAACTGGTTTAAGCCCAGTGTCAACGTACGATTACTATGTTGAAAATGTATGTAATCCAGGTACTTGGTACGGTCCATTTACATTCACTACTGAATGTACCGGTCCATTAGCGGCAGGTACGTATTCAGTAGGTGCAACGGGTGATTTCCCGACCATGGATAGTGTGCTGACTGTACTTAATACTTGTGGTATCGGCGGTGCAGTTACCTTCGAGTTCCAGAATGGCTATTTTAACGGTGGAACCATTGGTGAAATTAATGGTGTGAGTGCATCGAATACCATTACATTCTCTGGTGCAAATGCTACTGGTGATACTTTGGGTGCTCTTGTACTTGACGGCGCATCACATATTCATTTGGAAGACTTGTACATCATGTCTACAAGTGGATTTACGGTACGTTTGAATGGAACCGATAGCGTTTCCATTACGGGTTGTTTGATTGAAGCGTCGAATGCAGCTTCAAGTTCAAACATTGCCATTGCAGCTTCAAGCTCACCAACTTCTTACTTTTCTCCAACTGTTGGTGAGACGAATCTAGAAATTAGTGATAATGAGATCAATGGTGGTTATATGTCTATGGCCTTCTACGGTAGTTCTGGTAGTTTAGGCGCAACACACGACGTAACCATTGAAAATAACCACATTACCAAT
Source organism: Flavobacteriales bacterium UBA5939 (assembly GCA_002430755.1). Lineage (GTDB taxonomy): Bacteria > Bacteroidota > Bacteroidia > Flavobacteriales > Schleiferiaceae > UBA10364. The sequence continues at coordinate 4,048 of DJCX01000089.1, forward strand.
GCGTACTATTACGGTATCTATTTCTACTATGCACGTAACATTAAGGTCATTGGTAACACGATTGACGGGTTTACCAATACGTACAATTACGCAGCATACATGTATCAGATAGACGGTGGTTTATTAACAGAAAACATGGTGGAGAGTTACTACTCTGTATACGCTTCTTACTGGGGAACTTCTTCATTGGCAGCGTTTGATAGTGAAATCTCGAACAACATGTTTATGAACGGTTACTACGGATTGCGTGTGTACTATGGTTCTGATCTAGGTGTATACCACAACACTGGTGTGGGTACATACTACGGTCTTTACGACTATTACAACGGTTCAGGTACCGACATCCGTAATAACATCTTCACAAGTGGGTCGTATGCTTTATACAGCTACCTCTCAAGCGCGTCGATAGATTACAACTTATTCTACAGCACGGGTGCAACATTGGCTTACATCAATGATGGTACGGCGAATTATCCAACGGATTCAACGTCACTTGCTAATGTGGATACTACCAAGCACCAAAACACGCTTGTTGGCGATCCAATTTTTGCCGGTCCAAATGACCTGCATGTATTCGGTCCGCTAGCTAATGATGCAGGGGACAATTCTGTAGGTATTACTGTGGACATCGATGGTGATGCTCGTCCTATGTCTGGTTCTACAACTGTAGATATAGGTGCAGATGAATTCGATGTTATTGGCGACGATGCAGCAATTTCAATGTTGTTAAGTCCTGGCGATGGTCAGTGTGGTGATGATAGTTTGATGGTAAGCGTTGAGATTGCCAACTACGGCCAAAATACCTTGACATCCCTGACAGTGAGTGCTGATGTTCTAGGTCAGACATTATCGTTGAGTCCTACCAACCTGTCCATTCCATTCGGTGGCAAAGACACTATGATTCTAGGTTATGTAAGTAACTATGTAGGTGGCCCTATGACTGTTGTAGCTTACACGCAGCTCACTAATGACGGTCGTCCGTACAACGATACGTTGACCAAAACGGTAACAATTAGTGACGCACAGCAAGTGCAGCCAATTGCCCCGGAATTTGCTTGTGCAGGTGAAACTGTTAATCTAAGTATTGCCCACCCAACCGATGGATCATTACTATGGACGAATAGTATGGGAGATACATTGGGTCTAGTTGATGCAGATTCAACTATTTCACTCGTGCTGACACAGGATACGACATTGACGTTGAGTGCAGAATCGACCTCGTCTAGTATTGCCAATACCAACGGTATCGGTACCGGTGGAGGTAACTACACTTTCTTCGGGAATGTAGGTTTGAAGTTCTCAGCTACGCAGCAATTCACGCTGGATAGCGTAACCTTATATCCAAATGCAGCCGGTACGACCGTAATTAATATTACGGATCAAACAACAGGTGCAATGGTATGGTCAGGTAGTGTGTCTACTACAGCTACGGGTAATACAGCAGAGCAGGTATACTTGGGTGCACCAATTCCTGCAGGTAGTTACAACATGCATGCAGCATCGTCTACGACTGGTGGACTTTACCGCGAGTTTGGTGTGACTGGTTATCCGTTTACGAACCCTACAGGGGAGGTAAGTATTGATCAAGGTTCATTGACGAACTACCACTACTTCTTCTACAACTGGGTGGTTACCGTTGGTGGTTGTCCTCGTGAGGATTCTACCATTACTATTCAAGTACATCCAGATCCAGTAGCGTCTATTTCTGTAGATACAGCAAATGCTACTATTGGTGCAACGGATTGGACAGCTAGCTGGAGTACATCGGGAACTATGAATGCTGATAGCATTTCTGTTGAGTTCTCTAACGGTACTACATCTACGGATACTGCTGGTACAGTAACCTTCACTGCGAATAACGCTGGTGAAACAGTAACTGTGATCGCTTACGGTCCATGTTCTTCGGATACTGCGACATTCACATTCGATGTGAACCAGATCAGCGTAGACGAAGACTTCATGAACGGAAGCTTGAGCATCTACCCGAACCCAACACGTGGATTGTTTAACGTTGAGTTTGCTACTGAGCAATCGAAAGACGTTGAAATCTCTATCGTGAACATGGTCGGTCAGGTGATCTCTACAGATGTTGTAGAAGTGAACGGTGTATACAACAACCAGTTCGACCTCAGCAATGAGTCGGCAGGTGTATACTTCATCACATTCACAACAGATGAAGGCACGCTAACAGAGCGAATTACTGTCGAGTAATCTCGAAAGTTTGATATAATTTGAACCCCGGCCATCGGCCGGGGTTTTTTAATTATGGAATACAGCAAAGGAGATAAAGTACGTTTTAAAGATGCGGCAGGATCTGCAGTAGTCACTAGGGTAGAAGGTGCCATCGTATATGTAGAGGATTCGTTTGGATTTGAGCATGGTTACGAGGTTCATGAATTGTTACCGTATCAAACCATGGAAGTAGGCCATATTCCGGTAAAAGACGAGAAGCGGCGTATGGTACAGCCTGCCGCTCAACAAGTGGATCGGTTAATTATTGATCTGCACAGTCACGAGCTAATAGAGAGTACATCAGGCTGGACGAAGTATGAAATTCTGAACCATCAGTTGGACAAGGCACGTCAAACAGTGAATGAGGCGAAAAGAAGAAAGGTGGCAAAGGTTCTTATCATTCACGGTAAGGGCTCGGGTAGACTCAAGGACGAGGTTCACCATATGTTATCTAGAATGGGTGGATTGAATTATTACTTCGCAGATTTTGCAGATGGAGGATATGGTGCCACCGAGGTGCAGATTTTAGTTTCCAAGCACTAACTTTGCGGTCCGATCTTTGAAATTATTGGTGAATTGTATTTTCCGTGCCTTATCGCTTCTATTAGAAGAGGAAAGTCTGGACAGTATAGGATAGCGTGCTTCCTAACGGGAAGGCCTTGCTAGCGCAAGGACAGCTAGTGCAACAGAGAGTAGACCGCCTTCGGGTAAGGGTGAAAGGGTGGAGTAAGAGCCCACCGCACTTCAGGTGACTGAAGTGGCTTGGTAAACCTCACGCGCTGAAATGTCATGTATATCGTGTTCCATTGGACTCGGCGATCCGTCGGGAGCTTGCTGCACGAGGGGTAGGCAGATAGATCCTAATCGTGAGATTAGGGCTAGATAAATGATAAGGGCCCGTAAGGGTACAGAATCCGGCTTACAGCGGAAGGTGTTCACCAGTAATTTTGAAGATCCTTAAAACAAGGAACCTTTTGGCAAAAAGAAGATTTACAATGACCCCTAAATTCTTGCGAGGATACTTGCAAGTGTTTCGCGACAAAGGGTTGAAAGAAGGTATTAAAGCCGTGGGTCTACCTGTAGCAATAGGTATGTTCATGTTCTTTCTAATCAAGGGTGTGGTGCTATACATTCTTCTACCGTACTTGATTGCGAAAGGTGTATTCAGTGGATAAACTCCTTTTAGCTACATTGCAGTAGTGAAGGATATTTTCCAAAATAATCGATTCCGTTTTTTAGCGTTCCTCCTACTTCTAGGAAACGCATTCCTGTTACCAATCACCGCGGACGAGGCGTATTATTTTAGTTGGTCTCGAGATCTGTCTTTGGGCTACTACGACCATCCGCCCTTGGTCGCTTGGATGATGAGTGCGGTTTCATCAGGATATTTACGTACGCCATTTCTGTTGCTGGCCTTAGCATTTGTTTTTCTAGGCAAGGAACGTTCTATAGGCAAGTTCATCTTTATTCCAGGAGTTCACTTATTCTTGGGAGGCGCTTTGCCCGATACGCTAATGATAATCGCTGGTTTTATGGTGCTGCATTCGTTTAGGAAGTGGGCCAATTCTAGAAACATCGTAAACGCCATAGTTTTAGGTGTGTGTATAGCGGCATTGGGTTATTCCAAGTTCCACGGAATCTTATTGATTTTTGCATTAGCTGTGGGCTATTGGCACCTTCGAAGAGAATGGACATTATACCTTGCCATCGGTATCGCATTTTTGCTATTGACTCCATACTTGTGGTGGCAAATGGAAATGGACTGGGTGACCTTCAGGTATCATTTTAGCGGAAGGTTTGGTTCGTCCAGTTTCCCTTCATTACTTGAGTATCTGGCGTTTGGAGCCCTTCTGTGGTGGCCTTTGGTATTGTTCTTTAGACCATTGCCGGCTTGGGGTAAAGCGCTTGTAATGAGCGCTATATTACTCTTTGGTTGGGGGGCTTATAACGGTAGTGCCGAAGTACACTGGCTGCTTGTTTTTATGTGGTTGATTCCAGCGCTTGAGTTGCCGGATTCGAAGCGTACAAGAAATGTTGCTTACCTAATCGTGATGCTTCATGCCTTGGTATGGGTTCCTGCAGTTCGAGATGTACTGTCTTTGAACGACCATTTTCGGGAAGACGTTCGCGAGATCAACTCGAAAGAGAATGTAGTATTCTTAGATGCCTATCAAGATGCGGCTATATATGAATTGGCCACAGGAAAAGAGAGCTACAGTCTATCACATCCAGGTATTCGAAAGAGCCAATACAACCTTCAACCTTTTCCATACGATGGGGAAGAGGTCGTGGTTTACAACAGGATGGGTATGGGCGAGCTATATTTTGAAGGCCCGTTCTACACTGTGCGAGAAACACTCTACGATTTGTCCGGGCTTCATTATGAATGGGAGGGTTGGTCACTACGCTTTGACGCTTCTGAAATACCGCAGGGATACTATTGGATACTTTACACCTATGTTAATGGAATTGAGCAGCGTAGAGATCGATTGTGCCCCGGTGATGAAATTCCCAATGTGGCGTTTACGGCGGGCACCGATCAGTTCTT
>DJCX01000089.1:9103-9284 GCA_002430755.1 Flavobacteriales bacterium UBA5939
CGGGCACCGATCAGTTCTTGACGCTTGAAAAGAATTGGCTGCCTTCGGGACTTTGGATTCCATTGCCATAAAAAATCCCTTGCAGCTGGGCCACAAGGGATTGTTCTAATCGTCAGTTTTAACTTAATGTCCCAATGCTGCTAGATATCTCTCGCTCTCTAGGGCAGCCATACAGCCTGTT
>DJCX01000089.1:9518-9881 GCA_002430755.1 Flavobacteriales bacterium UBA5939
TAGGGCAGCCATACAGCCTGTTCCTGCAGCAGTCACTGCTTGACGGTAGATTTTATCCTGAGCATCTCCACTACAGAATACTCCTGGGAAATTAGTAGCTGTTGAATCTGGCTTGGTGATGATATAGCCTGTATCGTCCATATCAATCTGGCCTTTGAAGATGTCTGTATTTGGTTTGTGGCCAATAGCAACGAAGAAACCAGTAGCAGGAATCTCTATTTCCTCACCCGATTGATTGTTCTTTGCCTTTACCGCAGTTAAACCTTTGTCATCACCTAAAAGGTCAACAGTTTCAGTATTCCAAAGCACTTCTATATTATCTGTAGCAAGTACTCTGTTTTGCATTGCTTTTGAAGCGCGCAT
>DJCX01000089.1:10123-10274 GCA_002430755.1 Flavobacteriales bacterium UBA5939
TTGCATTGCTTTTGAAGCGCGCATTTGATCACGACGAACAAGCATAGTAACTTTAGGACAAAGCTTTGCGAGGTAGGTAGCCTCCTCAGCGGCGGTATCTCCTGCACCCACTACAACAACCTCTTGTCCTTTGTAAAAGAAGCCATCACAA
>DJCX01000089.1:10566-17170 GCA_002430755.1 Flavobacteriales bacterium UBA5939
CCTTTGTAAAAGAAGCCATCACAAACCGCACAAGCACTAACGCCAAAGCCCATGAATTTTTCTTCAGCTGGCAACCCGAGGTATTTCGCAGAAGCACCTGTAGAAATAATTACTGTACGTGCTTGAATCTGAGTGCTTTCGTCAATGGTCAATGTGTGATAACCGCCTTCTTCAGAGTTGAGTTCTGCCTTGGTAACTAGACCAAAGCGTACTTCTGTACCAAAACGCTCCGCTTGATTTTTCAAATCTTCCATCATGGCATTGCCATCAACACCTTCAGGGTATCCTGGAAAGTTATCTACTTCCGTAGTCGTGGTGAGCTGGCCTCCAGGTTGAAGACCCATATACATAAGGGGTTTCAAATCTGCGCGCGCTGCGTATATTGCGGCCGTATAACCCGCCGGACCCGAACCTATAATGATGCAATCGTGTTGTTCCATAGTAACCTTGAATTTGGAAAGTCAAATTTAGTTTGAATTGGTCCAAAAATCTATTCCTCTAAGCTATCTCCAAATAGGTTTTGTTAATGAGTTATAAACCATTTATGAAAAAATCAATTTGGGTAATTCTAGCCGCCTTTGTCGCTAGTTGTACCCCTACCAAAATTGTCGTTCCCTTGGAAGAAGGACAGGTTCAAGTTGGCGCCACGCTTGGTCGCCCAAAAATCAATTCAGGAAGTTTACCGCTTTTAGGAATTTATGCAGCAAAAGGTGTGAGTGAGAGTACTACTGCCTATGGCGCGGCGCAACTAAGTTCAGCACTTTTTGGAGCCATACAGCTTGATGGAGGTGTGGTTAAAAGCCTTCGTCCTTCTCAGGGCTTTACTCCAGGATTTAGTTACAGCTATGGCGGTAATGTGTTTTTCAGTGCAAGAGATTACGCCGTTCGCGTGTACCCTGAAGCAGGGGCAAACATGTTTTGGCAGAGGGGGCCTCATATTTTAAATGTCAGTGTAAACAGCTGGGTAGATCCGACTTGGTTCCTCGCGGAATATGGTAGAGGGCAAATATTGGCACCTTCATTAGGTGCTGGATACAGACTTCGTTACAAATGGCTCGAAGTTCAAGCCGAATACAAAGTAGTTAATCCAACCCGAGAAATTCATGTGCCTCAAGCATATGTTCCGTCAACCTTAGGGCTAGGTGGTAGAGGATTTTACTGGGGTGCAGCCATAAACTTTTAGAATATGAAGCAGATGTTATATATAATTGCCCTTTGCCTAGGTTTAGCTTCTTGCGCGGATATTTCTTTTGCCATGCTCTATGGTGGGAGTGGAGAGTATAATTTTTCCAATGCCGATTTAGACACAGCCTATCATATTGATGAAGAGAAAATTCATCTATTCACCGTTCCTTCTGAAGACGATACCATTCATGGCATGTATCTCGGAGATTTCTCGCAACTTGAGAACGATACCATTATCGTCTACTTGCACGGCAATGGTCCGTCTATGGATGGTTTCTGGTCGACAGTGGCCGTATTAGCAAACATTGGTCATCAGCATCGTTATGGTGTGGTGATGTACGATTATCGAGGTTACGGGAAAAGTACCGGTACTACTCAAAATGCCGCTTCGATGGCAGCTGATTATGACGCAGTTATGTTATGGCTTGAGCATCGAGGGTTAACCTCTGATCGAATGGTAGTATTTGCAAATTCATTGGGTTCTTTACCTGCAGGCCCAGCGGCTGCTGGCGGTTCACGTATTACAGTTGAAAAACTGGTCATGGAAGTTCCGCAAAGTTCCGCAGATGTAATTATGCAAAACGCCACCGGATTGAGTTTGCCCTCTTCAATGATTACTGAATACAACTTTAACCTTGGTCAAGACATGGAAAATTATCCCGGTGAACTCCTTTGGATGCATGCAGAAGAAGATGATGTAGCACCGGTTGAAACAGCTCGAAGTGCTATGCGTAGGCACGAAGGCACCTACTATAGAGAAGAGGTTTATCCGAATGTAGGTCACGGTTTGCGTTGGGATATCGGTAATGAAGAATGGACGCGTGTAATCCATGAATTCATTCTAAATTAATCACTTAGTTTTCGGGATGTAGCTCAGGTGGTAGAGTACACGTCTGGGGGGCGTGTGGTCGCAGGTTCAAGTCCTGTCATCCCGACTCAATTTTTGAAAGGACTGCTATGTTTAGCAGTCCTTTTGTTTTACAATATCTCATAAATGAATCATTATAGTTCTAAATTTTCATCCTGAGTCTTTAAATCCAACAAAAACAGCGTTTAATGAGATAATCTTCAGGCTTGGCTCATTCTCTCAACCTTCATCTTAGAGGTATCAAAACACATGATGAGATGAGAACTTTTATACTAACATTGTTGCTATTTGCTTTTGGAGTTGCTCAAGGGCAACAACTCGAATTGAAAGGAACTTCTTATGGATCAGTGACATCCGCGATGTATAAGGAAGCTAAGCTGAAGGTTGCAGTATCCCCGCAAGAATTTCATGATTTGACCTTCGCCTATCCAGGACTGAAAATCTTTTTCGCGAATCGAATGGATTATCAAGACTGCATGCTCGGATATGGAAGTGTTGTTCGTTGGGAATTAACCGAGGAAGAAAAGAGAAACTTGCGCAATTTTGTAAAGCGAAATGGTGGTAAGATGCCCAAGTATAGACCGCTTAAGACAGTTTCGCCTTCACCAAGTCTACCAGTAGTTGAAAGTGAAGAAAAAACCATCGAAGTGGAGATAGAGGAACAGGAACGTTCAGTCATTATTGAGAATGTCGAATCGGCTTCACCTTCTATTGACAGCCCTGTTAGACAGATTGAAACGGCAGAGGAGTTGCCTCAACCGTTGAACAAGAGATCTTCTAGAGAAGTATTGGTAACTCCGCCTATGAAGTATGAAGCGGGTAGACTTACAATGAATGGGGAGGGTTTACCGTTCCGTGAGGCCAAGGCGCTTTCTAGAGTAAGTGACTCTGATGCCTTACGTCATTTTCGTCGGGCTGGTAGATTACGCAATTGGAATTTCCTTTGGGGTTATACGGCGGCTCTAATGTTTTCCACGGCTATTGACTTCGAAGAACCAGCCTCTGCTATCATCGGTGCTGGAATCTCAGGTATGGTCGTATACCGTGAAAAGCTTCGTAGTGAAGCTGTTGACGAAGCTGTCTTTGAATATAATTCTGTTTTACCTGGTTACGAATAGCGTGTTAAAGAAGGTTAAGTAATGGCCAGTCGAGTCTTTCGGCTGGCCTTTTTTTAATCTAAAAGTTTGCTGCTGTATCTTGTTGGCAATCGAATCCATCTGGAACAAATGAATCTAGAACTAGAGTTAAATAAAGAACTGCATCTCACACGACAGCAGATTGGGTTCTACAAACAGAATAATTTCATCAAGGTGAAAAATGTTTTTTCGCCGGAGCTGATTGCCTACTTCAACCGTGTGATCACTAAGAAGGTGAATGAAGTCAACCAACAGGAAACTCCTTTAGAGCGACGAGACACTTACGGAAAAGCGTTCCTTCAACTATTTAACCTTTGGGAATTAGACGAGGAGATTAAAAAGTTCGTGAGCAGTCGAAGAATGGCTCATATCGCCGCACAACTCATGGAGGTAGAAGGGGTTCGCTTGTACCACGACCAAGCCCTTTTTAAAGAGGCAGGAGGTGGAATTACACCATGGCATGCAGACCAATATTATTGGCCCTTGAGCTCGGATAAAACCATAACAGCCTGGGTGCCCCTTCAAGCTACGCCTTTAGAAATGGGCCCCTTAGAATTCAGTGCTGGTAGTCAAGAAATTCTTGACGGCAGGGATTTAAGTATTAGCGACGATAGTGAGGCTACGATTCAAAAACGCTTAAAAGTCACAGATTTTGAACATGTAGTAGCCCCTTTCGACATTGGCGAAATCAGCTTCCATTCGGGTTGGATTTTTCATAGGGCAGGAGCGAATACTACATCGCTCATGCGCAAGGTGATGACAGTGATCTATATGGACAAATACATGAAGTTAAAGGCACCTGAGAATCCTGGTCAACAAAATGATTGGGAAACTTGGTGTCCCGGAACAGAGATAGGCAAGGTGATTAATTCACCGATTAACCCCATTCTGTTTGATTAATACTATCTTACCCTAAATGCACTCTTATGATCAGTTCTAATCTTCTTTGGTTCGTCTTAATTGGTTTTACAATTGTTGGAATTCTCCTGGGTAGACTGACCTCCACAAAATCAGTAGACGACTTTGCATTAGGTGGCCGTAACATGGGCTTTTTTCCATCACTAATGACCTTGAGTGGGACATTCGTCAGTGCAGTAACGTTGATGGTCTATACGTCTTTTGTATACATCTATGGGATTAGTGCAGCCTGGATATTTGTGGGCTATACACTTGGTTTTCTGTACTTTATACCATTTGCGTTAAAGCTTTATAGACTTTCTTTAGAACACCAATTCTTTACATTAACCGACTACTTCGTTTTCCGTTACGGTCGGAAAACCGCGCGTTGGGTTATCGGGGTCATCTTTGTTTGGTATGTGGGTTTGTTATCTACTCAATTACTAGTTGGATCAAATCTTCTGAATGAACTAGGAGGCGTGCCGGTGACCTTAGCTAAACTAGGTATGTTGATTACGGTGCTTACTTACTTGCTAGTAGGAGGCTTTGGTTCGGTAGTTAAGACAGATATCTTCCAGTTCTTGGTCATATTCTTAGTGCTTATCCTCGTTACACTTACCATCAATGAAGGAGGAGATGTTCCCGAAGAAATGTATCAGCCCTTCAATGCTGGAGCAGTGAACATCATAGCCTTTTTGCTTTTAGGAATTCTCACGCCTTTTGCAACGCAGGATTATTGGCAGAAGGTATTTGCCATGAAGAATGAGGTTGTTGTAAAGCAGAGTTTCCGAGTAGGAGCGGGGATCAATATTTTATTGACCGTAGCGCTCACATACGTTGGACTTATCGCTCGCAGTTCTTTCCCAATCTCGGGAGCAGTGGCCAACGAACACGCTGAGATGATGGTTTTAAGGACCTTTACTGAACTGGTTCCACCTGAATTCCAAGTGGCTGTTTTAATCGCCTTTTTTGCGGCTATTTTATCTACTTCCGATACTTATTTGTTTTTGTTGAGTTTGAATGTGACGAACGATCTTTTCCCTAAGAAAGATGAAGATGCCGCCTCGGGCATTGGCCGTATTCGTAAAGCATTGGTCGCTGTTGGAATACTTGCATTATTGATAGCGCTTTTCTTCGAAAGGATAGAGGACATCGTGGTCACGTTCAAAGCACTTGGTATAGGAATAGCACCCGTCATATTCTATGATTGGGCGGGAAAGCATCACCGACAGAGTGTGGTGCGTTCATTAGTTATTATGACCGTTGTGAGTCTATCTGTGAGTGTCTATATGATGGAAACCGCCGGAAAGATCAATCCAGCAATCGCATTTGTGAGTATTGGTACTTCGGCAATAGTCTACAGGATTTCCTACGCATTTAGAAAGTTTGATAAAAAATAATGCCCCGCGAAAGCGAGGCAGTGTCTTTAGTTGAAGAGCTCTTCTACTGAATCGTTAGAGGCATCTTCGTGGTACGGCAGTTGAGGGAATCCCTCAATGACAGCCGATGGTTTTTGTCTTGGTTTTTTCGTGATAAACATAGGTTCTTGGTTTTAGTGCAATAAACCTACTCAAAAACCCATCCTATTCTGTGTCTATATTGAGACTTTTTGGAATCAACGGTATGTGCCCCTTAGAGCTTCACGATTTTCTCCACCTTGGAAAAACCTTGATCCCCGGTCAATCTCACCACGTAGGTGCCTTGTGCCAAACCGTTCATATCAATGAGCAGCTCAGCTGGACCTTCTGGCAACAACCGTCCAGTAAGATTTTGAACAAACTGTCCATTGCTATTAAAGAGCTGTGCTTTAACGAGTTGCTGTACTTCTAGATTGAATTGTACCGTAAGTAAAAGTCCCTCAACAATAGGGTTCGGGAAAGCTACACCGCCGTCAGGATGCAGAGGCACAAGGGTATCTTGACCGAACACCTGCGCGATGTAGGTTCTGTTTTGTTGTGGTCCATCGCCATAGAATCCCGCCATCCATACCTCTGAAGGAATGAGCTCACCGTTAGGATCGTACATATTCTGGATCGCAAAGTAGTCGCCCCAACGCTCATAGCTGTCGCTGTGACGGTCTACATGCGTTGTACCGGCCTTAAGGTCAATGGGATCAGAGAAGGTTGTGTCGTTACCCAATTGCACTGCACCAACCCCAGGATGGCCCTGTATGGAGGTGTAGTTAAACCCAATGAGGCACTGAATTTGGTCGGGATGTGCTCCTGTCCAGGCGATATTAGGGTAGCCATAATCTCTATCGCTGTGGTAGAATACTCTAGCGCTCACCTGAGGAGTTTCACTCTGAGCATTCGATATATAACCGTGGTAGATCCCCGCATTGGAATTATTGCCGTGGGTGGTGGTGCTTACAAATTGAATCCAATCGTCCTTTTGAATAGCCCCTAAAACGCGTCCATCGTTTGTCTGAAGGCCTTTTGTCGCATCCGATGTATCCGTATCCCCTTGTTTTCCATTGGGAGGAACACCGTAGGGGAGGTTTGCAATCAATGCTTTGGTA
>DJCX01000054.1:0-1298 GCA_002430755.1 Flavobacteriales bacterium UBA5939
GAAATTCGTTACCGTCAGCGCTACGTTGACCTCGTTGTAAACCCTGGTGTCAAAGAAATTTTCCGCAAGAGAAATAGAATTATGAGCACCATGCGCCGCATTTTCGACGATGCCGGATACATGGAGGTGGAAACACCCATTTTGCAGCCGATCCCTGGTGGCGCAGCAGCTCGACCGTTCATTACACACCACAACGCACTAGACGTGCCGTTGTACCTGCGTATTGCCAACGAACTCTACCTCAAGCGACTCATCGTAGGTGGCTTTGAAGGGGTGTATGAATTTGCCAAAGACTTCCGTAACGAAGGGATGGACAAAACGCACAACCCAGAGTTCACCGTGATGGAAATCTATGTGGCCTACAAAGATTATCACTGGATGATGCGCTTTGTAGAAAACATGCTCGAAGAAGTAGCTATTGCCGTAAACGGCACCACAGACGCGACCATTGGTGAGAACACCGTTAGCTTCAAAGCGCCGTACGCACGAGTGCCTATCCTTGAAGCCATCAAAGAGCACACTGGTTTAGATCTAAACGGAAAGACAGAAGACGAGGTACGCGAAGCAGCGAAGTCTATCGGCCTCGAAGTAGACGAAACTATGGGTAAAGGCAAGCTCATCGATGAGATCTTCGGCGAGAAGTGTGAGAAGCACTACATCCAGCCTACCTACATCACGGACTACCCTGTGGAGATGTCGCCACTGTGTAAGAAGCACCGCGACAACCCAGAGCTCACGGAGCGTTTTGAGCTGATGGTCAACGGTAAAGAGGTAGCGAACGCCTACTCAGAGCTCAACGATCCTATCGATCAGCTCGAGCGTTTTGAGGACCAATTGAAACTGTCAGAAAAAGGAGACGACGAGGCAATGTTTATCGACCAAGACTTCGTTCGTGCCCTTGAATACGGTATGCCACCAACCTCAGGTTTGGGTATTGGTATCGACCGCCTCACGATGATGTTGACCAACCAGGATAGCATCCAAGAGGTATTATTCTTCCCGCAAATGCGTCCTGAGAAATTTGAAACGGTTGCAGATCCTGAAGAATTCCAAGCAATTGGCGTTCCTGAAGAGTGGTCACACCACATTGCTCAAGCGGGTTATCACACTATTGATGCACTACGCGACAACAAACCTGCTGCCTTGCACCAAAAACTCAACGGTTACCGTAAAAAGAATAAATTAGACGTGGCAGCACTCTCCCTAGATGTGGTAGAAGGCTGGTTCAACTAATTACTGACCGCCATGAATAAATTCCTTTACGCCCTACGCTCTATCGGTATCACCATCGTTGGAGT
>DJCX01000054.1:1607-3862 GCA_002430755.1 Flavobacteriales bacterium UBA5939
GCCCTTCCTATGGAAGATCTCATGGCTGCCGATTGGGCAGGCCGTTCCAACATCATGGAAAGTTATATGGCTGCCAATCCCTTTGCCATATACAGCATGCTCATCGCTCATTCCTTTGGATCGGCCTTGGCTGTTTATTGGTATGTGCGCGCCACCAAGGTGCCTTCGTGGAGAACGGAAAAAGGAATCAAGCCGGTTACCGGCGCAATTGTCTTGCTCGCACTTTGGATCTGGGGCGATGTGCAAAACGATCTTTATGACGTGCCTGTAGGCGTATTTTGGACCACTGTGGATGTAATTATTACCGTTGCAGTGACCGCACTTGCCTTTGTAATTGCTGGTGGATTGCGTAAACATGAAGGGCCTGCCCGTGTTACTAGCGAAGAAGAGGTGTACCGCGGATAACATCGGTCCCCAAGAGACGATTTGAATACCTACCCGGAAGATTTATTTGAAAGCATAGAATTCGACCTTGTAAAAAAGGCCGTAGCCAAGCGCGCCGTAACCGAGCGCGCCCGAGTGCGTATCAATGAACTCAAGCCTTCGAGTGACTTTAAAGTTGCCACGCGCGACCTTCAAGAGGTCCACGAAATACTTGGGCTTTACCTCAGCGAATTCCCCGTTCCTGCTCTGGCCGCAGAAGATATCAAGCCCTTCTTGGTCCGATTAAAAATCCAAGGAGCCACCCTCGAAGGCGAAGACTTTCTCATCATCAAAAACATGATTGAGAGCTTCAACCGAGTCTACACCTTCTTCAAAACACACGCAGACCGCACCCCTTCCATCCAAGACAAACTCGCCCACCTCGAGAAGAACAAAACCGTTCCAGACGAGATCGATCGTGTCCTCGACAGACGAGGTGTAGTGAAAACTTCGGCTTCGCCGGCCTTGGGAAAGATTCGCGCCAACCTAGCTAAAAAACGTGCCGCGGCCGACCGCATCTTCTACCGCGCCGTTAAAAAATACTCGGGCTCCGGCATCCTTGCAGACACCCAAGAGAGCGTACACGACAACAAGCGCGTACTCGCCGTAGAAGGGGCCTTCAAAGGCCAAGTCAACGGAATCTTCCACGGATCGTCCTCCAAGGCAACGATTTTTTATGTCGAGCCTTCTGAAACCCTTGAGATCAATAATGAAATCTCTGTTTTAGAAGACGAAGAGAAACGCGAAGTGACCCGCATCCTACGCTTGCTAACCGCCTTCGTTGCTGGATATAGAGATGAGCTTCGCGACTACAGCACCGCTCTTTACCAGATAGACTTTGTCAATGCGAAGGCGCTTCACGCCCTTGACGAAGAGGCCTGTCTCCCACAACTTCTTGATAAACCACACGTTCATCTGATCAAAGCAATCAACCCGGTACTTCGCGAGTTCAACAAGCAGAAAGGTAAGGGTGTCGTTCCGCTCGATCTTCGACTGGATACTCACAATCGCATCTTGGTCATCTCTGGACCAAACGCTGGGGGAAAATCCATCACCTTGAAGACCGTTGGGTTGCTTCAATTGATGCTCCAAAGCGGTCTTTTAGTTACCGTTCACCCGGACAGCACCATGGGGTGGTTCAATGGTTTGATGGCAGATATAGGCGATTCACAGAGCATCGAGAACGAGCTGTCTACCTACAGTTCGAAGCTCACCAAGATGAACTACTTCTTGAATGCCGCCTACAACAAAACACTGGTCCTCATCGATGAGTTTGGTTCAGGTTCAGACCCTGATCTAGGTTCGTCGATGGCACAGATATTCCTCAAGGAGCTCAACAACAGCAAGACTTACGGGGTCATGACCACCCACTACAATAGCATTAAAGCGCTGGCGAGCGAGCTGCCAAGGGTGGATAACGGATCGATGCAATTCAACTCTACTGACCTTACCCCAGAGTATGTCTTGAACCAGGGTGTCCCTGGGTCTTCCTACACCTATGAAGTCGCTCAAAAGGTTGGCGTGAGTAGTGCTCTTATTGATCAGGCGCGCGAGGTATTGGACGAAAGTACAGTGGCTGTGGACCGATTGCTGGTTGGTATTCAGAAAGAGAAAAATGAGCTGACCAGGCAGCGCGAAAAATTGGCAGAGCGTCTTGAAGAACTAGAGAAACTCAAGGACAAGCAGGACCGCAAAATTCACCAGCTGGAAGACAAGGTGCGTCGTCAAAGCGCGATGAATGAGCAGCAAAATGCCATGATTACTTGGGGAAAGAAGTTCCAGAATTTGGTCAACGAGTATTCCGAGCAGCGCACGAAAAAAGGCAAAGACCA
>DJCX01000113.1:0-995 GCA_002430755.1 Flavobacteriales bacterium UBA5939
ATTATGTTTGGAGCACCGATCCTCGGTATTTGGTATTGGTGCACGGACCAATTCATTGTTCAGCGCGTCCTCGCTGCTAAAGATATCGATACAGCTCGCAAAGGAGCCTTGTTCGGTGGTTATATGAAGCTCTTGCCTCTATTCATTTTCATGATGCCAGGTGTAGTGGCTTACGCAATCGCGCAAAAAAATCCAGAACTCTTGTCTTTTGCTGATGGAGGTTATGATGCCGCGTTGCCTTTAATGGTGAAAACGGTTCTGCCAGCAGGACTTAGAGGATTAGTTGTTGCAGGTCTTCTTGCCGCATTGATGAGCTCTTTGAGTTCTGTATTTAACAGTTGTTCAACACTAATCACTTTTGACGTGTACAAGAAATACCGTCCCGAAGCCAACGATAAAGAATTGGTACGAGCGGGTCGAATTTCAACCGTCGTATTAGTCGCATTGGGTATAGCATGGATCCCTATGATGCAGATGATTGAAGGTGGGCTCTTCCAAAAGCTTCAATCTATTCAAGCCTATATTTCGCCTCCTATCGCTGCAGCATTCCTGTTGGGTATCTTCTTTAAGAAGATCAATTCCGCTGGTGCGCAGTGGGCTTTGCTCACAGGTGCAATTCTTGGCGTGGCCAGATTGAGTATGGAAATAGCCGGAGGGGAGTATACAGGATTCTTACATTGGTATGTAGGTATGAACTTCCTACACTTTGCACTTTTATTGTTCGCCATCTGTTCGGCAGTTCTAGTTCTGGTTTCTTTGGCTAAGCCAGAAGCAGAGAGCTACGACGACGAAACCTTAGTATGGAATAAAGCCAATGCTGTGCCTATGAGTAGCAGTACTCGTTTATTGACATTTTTACTAATTCTTTGTGTGGTAACTCTTTGGGTAGTATTCTAAAAAATTCAATAAAAAGGGTTGCAGATATAGATTCAATGCAAGTATATTTGCCGCCCAATTATGGTGGTTGTAGCTCAGTTGGTTAGAGCGCTGGATTG
>DJCX01000113.1:1264-5855 GCA_002430755.1 Flavobacteriales bacterium UBA5939
GTTGGTTAGAGCGCTGGATTGTGGTTCCAGAGGTCGCCGGTTCGAACCCGGTCTTCCACCCTTTAAAAGCCCTGCGTAGAACGTGGGGCTTTTTCTTTTCCCTTCATTCCTAGATAATTAGAATAATTTTTGGGTTTTTTCCGAACCTTTATTAACGTAAAGTGTTGATTATGAACACTATTTAACATTAAAATAAAGTTCCGTAAGTACCTTTATTTTTAATTTTGCTTCAAATACTTCCAAACTATGGCTATTAAATTCGACGCAGCACTAGGAACCTCAGTCGTGGTGTTTGCTTTTGACGGGGAAAACTTAATCTCATTGGTAGGTGCGAAATCTGAAGAACCGTATCGCGGAGCTCCAATGCTTCCAACAAATTGGGTAAAGGCAAATGAAAGTGTCGAAGATGTAGCCAAGCGAATGATGACGCGTGTTTTGGGCATGGATCAAATCTATTTGGAGCAGCTCAACGCTTTTGCTCGAGTGTATAGAAACCCAATGGGGCGTGTGGTGAATATTGCCTATTACGCACTTTTGAATTGGAACGAGGTAAGGAACATCAAATTGCAAGAGGGATACCGTTGGGTAAGAAACGGCGAAGAGCCAGAAATGATCTTCGACCACAATGAAATTTACGAGATGGCGACGGAGCGTCTAAAGCGCCGTGTGAAGCGTCGTCCAATCGGTTTCGTGCTACTACCGCAGCGATTTACCTTCAACAATATTCACGCGCTCTACCAGGCATGCTTAGGTAAGGAGCTTGATAAGCGTAACTTCAGAAAGAAGTTCATGCGTAGTGAATTATTGATAGATACGGAGGAAACCATCTTTGAAGCACCGGGTAATAAGAAGCCTTCGCGTTTGTACGAATTTAACCAACAGAAATACGAAAAGCTCACCCTTAAAGGGTACGACTTTAAATTCTAAATAAGAAAAGCCCGATGATAAGCATCGGGCTTTTTTATTGCTTTAGCTATGGGCCTACTATGGCTTGGCGTATTCTTCCCAAGGCGTATCCTTGTACGCGTTGCTTCCGAAGAAGTTGGCAATCTTCAAGAATTGCACGGGCTCTTGGTAGCCCGGTACAGGGCTTAGCATTTCAAATTTATCATTCATAAAAATGACGGTAGGGTAGGACATTTTTCCATTGAGCAGTGCCGCCGCTAGTTCGTGGTACCCACGCCCTCCTTGAGCAACAAAGGTGAAGGTGTTGTTCAAAATGGTGATGTCCTCTTTTTGTTCCGCGTTGAATTTGACATTGTAATAATGTTCGTTCATGTACGCAGCAACCTCTGGATTTTGAAAGGTCGCTTTATCCATGCGCTTGCACCAACCGCACCAATCGGTATAGACATCTATAAAGATTTTCTTCGGGCTTTCTTCCGACTGGGTCAATTCATAGGCCTCTTCAATACTCATCCATTGGATTTTCTCTTGAGCCAAGCTCGATCCAAAAAGCAGAAGGGTAAATGCAAGTAGTGTATTTTTCATAAAGCCAAAATAAAAAACCCCGCGCACAAGGCGCAGGGTTCGTATGATAAAACTATGCTAAAGGTTACTCAACCCCGTGCATCAATTTGTTAATTGGACCTTTCAATAAGGCAAGCAATATTGCGAAAGCAACGAGTACGTAACCAATGGTCGAGAACGTAGCAATGTACTTGTCTAGACCTTCGGCAACGCTTAAAGATTCACCGCCTTCTTCACCTCCACTAAGTGCGGCAATGGCACCGGCGAGGTAGTTTGCCATAGCGAAAGAAAGGAACCAACCACCCATCGCTGTGCCAGCAATGCTCTTCGGCGCAAGTTTAGTCACCATTGATAATCCGATAGGGCTTACGAACAACTCACCAGTAGTGTGTAGCATGTACAAGAATACTAGCGTTAATAGCGGCACCTGGTAGGCATCGTTAACGAACATAAGACCTACTAGGGTAACCAAGAAACCAGCGCCAAGCTGAAGGATACCTAAACTGAACTTCATTGGAATAGAAGGGTTCTTGCCCATCTGGCTCAATTTGATCCACATCCATGAGAAGAACGAACCAAAGGTTACAATGAAGAACGGGTTGAAGAACTGCGTCATAGAAGCAGGCATCATCCATCCGAAGATTTCACGGTTAACGTTACGATCAGCAAATAGCGTCAATGACGTACCTGCTTGCTCGAAACAAGCCCAGAACACTACGTTGATGATCATCATGATGACCAATGCAATCATGCGATCTCTCCATACAGGACCTTCTTTGATACCCGCAGCAATCAATTGGTACGCTACGTATAAGAAGATGGCAATAAGCAAGTACTGAAGGATTTCATTTTTTGAAATCAATACGTAGCTCAATGGAATGAGTAGGAGAGATAAAACAGTAATAGTTTTCCAACGCTCCATACCCAACCACTTTTCGCGACCTGCTTCAGTGATATCAATATTTGGTACGTGATTGTATTTTTCACGTCCACCCCAGAAAATGAATAGGCCCAAAAGCATACCGAGACCGGCCAAACCAAATCCGTATTCAAATCCGTAGGTTTCACCTACAAATGCAACCACAGTTGTTGCTAAAAGTGCACCAATGTTAATACCGATATAGAAGATGGTAAAACCAGAATCGCGACGTGGATCACCATCATTGTATAGTTTACCTACAATGGTAGAGATGTTCGCCTTGAAATAACCGTTACCTACGATCAAACCACCCATACCTATGAGCATTAAGCTTTCGCGTAGACCTGCATCCAAGCCAAACATATCAGTACCAGCTACCATTAGGAATTCACCAATGGCCATTAGGATAGCACCAAGAATAATAGCATAGCGGTAGCCTAGGTAAGAATCGGCCATGCGACCACCCAAAACAGGGGCAGCATAAACCAAAGCGGTGTAGGCACCGTAGATTAGTGAAGCCTCAGCATCACCTTTTAGTAGAGATTTTACTAGGAATAGAGTTAAAAGGGTACGCATTCCGTAGTAACAGAATCTTTCCCACATTTCTGACATAAATAGCGTCCACAGCGCTGGTGGATGCTTCATACTTTGATCACTCATGTTTCAGTGTGTTTTTGTGTTACGCAAGTATACCATTTATTTGGTCACGGCCGGTTATAGATTCTCGGCAATGAAGCCTGTCATCATTCTATACAGGTGCATACGTGTGTTTCCCCCGTAAATACCGTGGTTCTTATCAGGATAAGCAAACCATTGGAAGTCTTTATCCGCTTGGATAAGTGCCTCAACCATTCGCATAGAGTTTTGCACATGCACATTATCATCTCCAGTTCCGTGGATCAAGAGATATTTTCCTTCTAAACCGTCTACGTGAGACAATGGACTATCTGCATCGTATCCATCTCCGTTATCAGCGGGGAGTCCCATGTAGCGCTCCGTATAGATGTTATCGTAGAACCGCCAATTGGTCACCGGTGCTACCGCCACGGCCATCTTGAATACTTCAGGGCTCTTGAACAAACAGTTGGAAGCCATGTAGCCGCCGTAACTCCAACCAAAGATGCCTATGCGATCGCCATCGATGTAAGAGCGTTTGGCCAATTCTAAAGCTGCCTCTGTCTGATCACGGGTCTCTAGTTTCCCCATTTGACCGTAGGTACTTTTCTTAAATTCTTCACTACGTCCGTCGGTTCCGTGGTTGTCTACACTCACCACAATCATGTCGTATTCATTCGCAAGCATTTGGAACCACATACCATTAAATGCGTCATAGCTGTTCTCTACGGTCTGACGGCCAGGGCCACCATAAACAAACATGAACATTGGGTAGGTTTTACTTTCGTCAAAGTTTACAGGCTTTATCATCCATGCGTTAAGGTCGCCGCCGGTTGGGGTATTTACCGTGAAAAATTCTTTCGGTGAATAAGTGTATGACTCCAAAGCTGCTTCCGCGCGTTTGTTCTCTTTGAGTGTACGAACGATGCTTCCGTCGTTGCTTCTCAATGTAACGACTGGTGGTACCCCTTCGGCACTGTAGGTATTTACGAAAAGACTGAAATCGTTAGTAAAGGTACCGCGGTGGGTTCCTTTTTCGTTGGTGAGCAGTTTCTTGCTGCGACCATTGATGCGGATGCTGTATATGTTACGCTCAGTAGCATTGATCTCCGAGCTCTGGTAATACAAACGCTTGTTTTCATCGATGCCGTAGAAGGAAGTAACGTTAAAGGCGCCTGAGGTGATCTGACGCTTTACTTTACCCTGTGCACTGATATGGTACAGGTGGTTCCAGCCGTCTCTATCGCTAAGCATGATAAATGATCCGTCTTCCAGGAAGTACAATTCATCATTAATTTCTAGATACTTCTCGTCAGTTTCGTGGTAGAGTAGGGCATGTTCACCACTTGGCGCATCTACTGCATAAAGTTTAAGGTCATTTTGCAACCTGTTCATGCTTTGAATCACCCAAGTGCGGTCGTCGGACCATTTTGTGCGCGGTAGGTATTCGTAAGGTGTCTTATCAAGTACTTGACGGACGCTTCCGTTTTCGCTGTCCCATAGGTGTGCGGTAACGACACTGTTGTCTTCACCAGCCTTAGGGTATTTGAAGGTATATGGGTTAGGGTACAATTTATTCCCGTAAAC
>DJCX01000007.1:0-688 GCA_002430755.1 Flavobacteriales bacterium UBA5939
CCTTTATTACCGCATTAGAACCAGCGTAGGCAGCCTCTAACCAATCCAATTGTTCTGCGCCATAGAGTGTTGCTCCTGTAGAATCTACAGGGATTTTAAAGCTCCTGTTGTCTAGGAAGAAAAATTCTACAAGCCCCTCATGACTCTTCTTGGAGCCGTAATAACTTTTAGGGTTAGGCATAGAGTAGGAGGGCTTCCAGAAGTATTTGAAATAGTCCATAGTGAGATCTAATCCCTCGCTAAGGCTACTACAGTCGTTAGGTCCTGCGTCATGATCGTCCCAAATCGCCAAATGTTCGGATTTAGCGAGTAACTCTTGGAATTCTTCACGTTCGAATACAGAACGGTACTTAGCTTCAATGCTGTCTCGGTGTTTCCACTCGTCGTTCTTTAAATAGACGTTGTCGCCAAGCCATATCATATAATCAGCGCTGTCTAAGGCACTCGAAAGGTGAGGCAAGACAGAGAGATTGTACTCTGGGTCATTACAACTTCCGAAAGCTACTGTTACTGATGTTTCATTTGTATCACATGATTGATTCAAAAGAAACAATAGTAAGAGGTGATGTGGTTTCATTTGTAAATGGGATTAGTCGTACAATTTCGACAATGAATCTTAAATAAAGACCCTAAATTTGAGCCCACGCAAAGAAATGATGGGATACACTTATAAAAACAACCAGTACCT
>DJCX01000007.1:972-10677 GCA_002430755.1 Flavobacteriales bacterium UBA5939
GAAGAAAGACCAATTGTTAGCGCCGTATTGGGCGACGGTACTCGTGATATCTGTATTTGGGCAGGTATGCATGGGAATGAAACAACGGGTATTCACATCATTTTACAGCTTATTGAAATGTTTCAATCGAAACAATTTAATGCAGCAGACATCAAACTTCATATCATTCCAGTAATCAACCCTGATGCCTATGTTAGGTATACACGTCGAAACGGGATGGGTATTGACTTAAACAGGGATTTTAGATCCTTCCAGACCGTAGAAAGCGCAAAACTTATCGGTTGGTTACGAATGATTGAACCAGAATTGTGCTTTAATCTTCACGATCAGCGTACCATTTTCCATGTAAATGGGCACAGTGCCTTCACTTCACTACTGGTTCCTTCAAGTGAAAGTACTCGCGAGATAACGCCACTTCGTCGTCGAATTATGAATAGGTTGGGTAACGCCCTTGAGGCTATGAACCACGATTTGATTGGAGTTGGTCGCTATACCGATGAATTTTATCCAACGGCAGTTGGCGACTACCTAATATCAGAGGATATCCCGAATATTCTCATCGAAAGTGGAGTTGCCAAAGGAGATTTGGATAGAGCTAATGCACGTGAATTTGGCGTTCAGCTGATCCTTCACTCATTGGCCGCTTCAGAAGATCCAATAACCGCTTACGATGAGCTGCCGTTAAACGAAAAGGGCCAGCTAGAGTGGGTATTTACCAATGTTTTGTATGCACACATGCGAGTGGATGTAGCTGTTAAGCGCGTTTTAGCTATGAACGGACACCACAAAGCAGTGATATACACCGTAGACGACTTAGGGGATTTAGCTGCACGTCCAAGGCTGTATGAGATCGACGGTTCTCATATAGGACTAACTGAAGCGCTCAGTGTGGATCGCCCTATTACCGGTGATTTTGGTACAGTGGTTTTCGAAGACGGAATTATAGTAAGCGGTCAATTGGAAGAATAGGCCCCTCGGTTAGAGAGGCCTAATGCTAGAGCTATTCAGGCTTTTTACCGCCCAACATCAACATGTCTTTTGCGACAACTTCAGTAAAGTATTTCTTTACACCTTCAGCATTTTCGTACGAACGAGTAACTAAGCGGCCCGATATGCCGACTTTATCGCCTTTCTTAAGGTATTGTTCCATCGTCTGTGCTAAACCGCCCCAGGCGATAATATTGTGCCAATCAGTCATGGTTTTCTTGTTGCCATCACTATCGCGATACACCGTATTGGTCGCTAGTGTAAATGTCGTTTTAACACTCTTGTTGATTTCTTTGGAATCTGGATTCATTCCAAGATGTCCGATCAATTGAACTTGATTTTCCATTGTTATTAAGGATTTAAGTATTAGTCCAGATAAATTGCCCTGAAATACGCTAAGCCCCTAATAATGTGGAAAACAAAAGGTTTTAAACAGGACGTTTGATAGTATTTATGGTCGTAAAGGCTGAATTCACATCTGCACTGTGTACAATGAATGTAGCCTCGTTTGTAGTTGATATGATCTCCTTTATTGGCACCCCGGCGGAGGCAATATGTTTAAAAAAGAAGTAATAGAGACCTATGACCTCTGAACTACTCGATGGCAAGCGGAGCGTAATTGAACTGAGTTCAGTTTCTGTACTCAATAAAGTTTCGCCTTGCATGGCTTGCTCCAAATACATTTGGTACTTCTCACTTACGATAATGGTGGTTTCTTCCATACCGCCTGTGAAGCTGTGAAATCCGTCATTGTCTTCCGCGATGGATTCTAGGAATGCAGCCTGTTTTGCTGGAAGGGCATTGGTTTTAACGTAGGTGTAGGTGACCAGATTTGAACGTACAATGATATCACCAAGCGATGCGATGAACTGCTGAAGCTTGTGTTGCATCTTGAGCTGTAGACGTGGCTCACGTCGACGAATGGCCATGACGAGTGCACTCTCTTTTACTTCTTTACCTGTACTAGCGGCTATTTCGGGCTGCAATAAACGGGCAAGGGAACTTAGATTAATAAGTTCTTCCTGGAGTGCTTCTTCCAAAAACGGTCGCTTCCTCAATGCTTCTTCTAAGGCCTCTCGTAAATTCATGTGCATTCAATTTGTGGCAAAACTATCACTCTGTTTAATTTTAAACAAACCAATTCTATTTAAACACACCAAACATCCGCCTATTACGTACTTTTGTCTCATGAATAACGTCGTTGTCATAGGAGGGGGTGCTGCAGGTTTCTTTGCGGCTATATCTTGCGCTGAGGCGAACCCTGAACTAAATGTGCTGCTACTAGAAAAAGGCAAAGATGTTCTTGGTAAGGTGCTTATCAGCGGTGGCGGTCGTTGTAATGTTACAAACGCTTGCTTCGACCCAAAAGAATTGGCCACCTACTATCCTCGAGGGTCTAAAGAACTACTGGGCCCTTTTCATAAGTTTCAGCCAGGAGATACCATGGAGTGGTTTGCCGATCGCGGTGTAGAGCTCAAGATTGAAGCGGATAACCGCGTTTTCCCTGTGACCGATTCTTCATCGACTATAGCCGATTGTTTAATAGAAATGGCCGAAGCCGCCGGTGTACAGGTGCGCAGGTCTTCTGGAGTCAAGGCGTTTACTCAAGCTGAGGATGGCACCTGGCAAATTCTAACCACTACTGGTGAATCATTAGTCGCAGATAAACTCATGGTTGCCCCGGGTTCTTCAAAAGGCATTTGGGACCAATTGAAGAAGGCCGGTCATAAAATTGTACCTCCTGTACCTTCCTTATTCACGTTTAACATCAAAGATTCGCGAATCAAAGGACTGAGTGGAATTAGTCTACCTCATGCTACGGTACAGGTTGCAAGTTCTGATTTAGAAGCCTCAGGTCCGCTATTGATCACACACTGGGGATTGAGTGGTCCAGCGGTATTGCGTTTGAGTGCTTGGGGTGCACGCGAATTAAACGATAGATTTTACCGCTTTCCTATTCTGGTGAATTGGATTGGTCGCGATGAGGAGGTAGTCGTATCTGAATTTCTTCGAGAGAAGAAGGAGAGTGGTAAAAAGCGAATTGGCAATCACACCCACTACGAGGTACCATTGCGACTATGGAAATCTATGGTTGCTGCCGCAGGTATTCCAAATACTGCCACATGGGGAGATGTTTCAAGCAAGCAGATCAAGGCTTTGGCAGGTGAATTGTGCAGTGCTGTTTATCAAGTTACAGGCAAAAGCACTTTTAAAGAAGAATTCGTCACAGCGGGAGGCGTCGATCTTAAAGACGTGAATTTCAAAACCTTCTCCTCTCGAGTTGTACCTAACTTGTTTTTTGCTGGTGAGATTCTAGATATCGATGGAATCACAGGTGGATTTAACTTTCAAGCAGCGTGGACCGGTGGTTTTTTAGCCGGCAATGCTATGGCTGGCTATCCCTTAGATTAGGCCTTTTTTGGAAAGGTCTTGTAAGATTTTCTTTCCACGACTTTTCATCCCGGCGCTGCCTGTCTCTAGTGCCCATTGTATGCTTTCCTGAAGTTCATGGGCCAATTCCGGATATCTTAAGACCAATTTGTGAAGAATACTCATGCTGTAGACTCTGGGTGCCACAGCATCGCTAGGTGTCATCAATACTTTGAAGCAATAGTCGGCGAGTAGCCCTTCGCGTTCTTCGTGTCGGGGCAATCTATATTTAGAGTAATACCGCAGGATGAATCGCACTTCTGCATCCGTTTGTGTTTTTTCAAGTTGTTCAATCATCATTTTTTCCTTGATGTAGAACACCTCTGGTCGTTTATCACTGACGTGATGAAGGATCCAACTTCCTCTTAGTCGTTCTTTTTCATTGCCGTTAAAGGCATATTCCAAGACCTCTTCGAGTTTGTCAGAGTGCTGGGTAGCGCACTGTATCCATTCCTGATACACGTGTTCTTTGTCAATGGTGATTTCGTTTAAAGCGGTTTTTAAATCCATCTACAGAAAAAAGAAGCTATATAATGATGAAAATATTAGAAATCTAATTAAATTAGCATTGTAAAACTACCGATTAAAGATAGGTCTTATGAATTACGTAAAGAACAATCTCAAATTTCTTCGCAAGAAGGAAGCGCTTACGCAAGAGCAGTTGGCTACTAAGATAGGTGTGAAACGTGCCATGATTGGTGCGTATGAGGAGGGAAGGGCAGAGCCTAGACTCCACACGTTACAGCATTTAGCGGCGTATTTCCAGGTGCGTTTGGATGATTTCGTAAACAAAGACCTCAGTGGTTCTGGCTCTATTCCTAAGGCAGATGTAAGTGGTGCACAACTTCGTATCCTCCCTGTTATTGTTGACGGTACGGAGGAAAAGGAGCTGGGAACACTTGTACCGGTTAAAGCTTCAGCAGGTTACCTATCAGGTTATGGCGATGCCGATTACATAGGCGCACTGCCTCGTTTCTCTATGCCGTTTCCAGAATTGCCACAGGATCGTACGTATCGCGTTTTCCAAATTCGCGGTGAGAGTATGTTGCCTATCAAACCGGGTTCTTACGTTATTACAGAATATATCCAGGATTGGAAGTCCATTCGCAATGACGAATGTTACGTACTCATTACTAAAGACGAAGGTGTAGTGTACAAGCGTGTCATCAACAACTTGCACATCGGCGAACTCATGTTAAAGTCCGACAACCCTCAGTTTGCACCCTATACCGTTCCTGTAGATCGTCTTGTTGAAGTTTGGCGCGCTGTAGGATATACCAGTTTTGAACTGCCGTCTGCGGGCAATAACCAAGACATGTCGCAACTCATGCACATGATGGCAGATTTGAAAAAGGAAATGAATCAACTGAAAGACAACTAATTAAATCCTCATTTTATTGGACTTTCTCCTTCAAATTGAGCGGCTCTTGGGCCGCTCGACTTGCCTGAGGACTGTCCAAACCCAGCCCAAATGGAACGCTCAATCTTACATATGGACCTCGATACTTTCTTCGTTTCTGTAGAAAGGTTGATGGACTCAAGGCTAAACAACCGTCCCATTATTATTGGTGGAACAGGAGATAGAGGAGTAGTGGCGGCATGTAGTTACGAGACTCGCAAGTTTGGTGTTCATTCTGCCATGCCTGTTCGTATGGCTCGTGAACTTTGCCCTGAAGCCATCATTATTCGAGGAAATTCGGCCAATTATTCCAAGTATTCAAACCTGGTTACAGATGTGATTAAGGAACAGGTTCCTGTTTATGAGAAAACGTCCGTCGACGAATTCTATGCAGATCTCACAGGGATGGACCGCTTCTTTGGCACCTTTAAGTTCTCAAGCGAGCTTAGAGACCGTGTTATTCGTGAAACAGGTCTGCCCATAAGCTTTGGTCTCTCTATCAATAAGACCGTTAGTAAGGTTGCTACCGGTGAGGCTAAACCAAACAATAAGATCTATGTAGAGAAAGGTCTTGAACGTCCTTTTTTAGCGCCCCTATCAGTACGTAAGATCCCGATGGTGGGAGAGAAGACCTACCAGACCTTACGCAACTTAGGTGTACGACGCATCCAAACCTTGCAAGAAATGCCTTTAGAGATGATGCAAAGTGTCATGGGGAAGCACGGCTCAGTCATCTGGCACAAAGCCCAGGGGGTAGACCAAAGCCCTGTTATTCCTTACCAAGAACGTAAGAGCATCTCCACTGAACGCACTTTTGCAAAGGATACCATTGATGTGGTAAAGCTTGAAGGAATTATCGTGGCTATGGCAGAAAATCTAGCGTACCAGCTTCGTCGTGGCGACAAACTCACTTCATGTATTACTGTGAAAATTCGCTACTCAGATTTCAATACACATACTCTTCAAGCACGAATACCATATACGGCAGCTGATCATGTGCTTATCCCGAAAGTGAAAGAATTGTTCAAACGACTCTTCGAACGCCGTCTACTGGTACGACTAGTAGGGGTTCGTTTCTCGCACTTGGTGGGTGGTGGCTACCAAATGAACCTCTTTGAGGAGAGTGAGGAGTTAAGTCGCCTTTACGGTGCTATGGATCATATTCGCCAGCGCTTTGGAGACCGTTCTGTACTCCGTGCTGTGAGTTTGGGAGCAAAGACTATAGGCCGTACCAACCCTTTCAATGGTGAGCCACCACCACTGTTGGCAAATAGACATCGATAAAAGACTAACTTAATATTCTCCTAAATGTGTGGTAGATACGTAAATATCAGTAAGATCAAAGCCGTTGAGAAACGCTTTAGCGCCATTGTAGAGCGTCCAGATCTCTATGCGCCTAATACAAACATAGGTATAGGAACCCTTGCGCCTATTATCACCCAGGAGCGTCCAGATGTAATCAAACACTACCAGTTTGGTTTTACACCGTATTGGGCGAAGAAACCATTTCATCTATTTAACGCTAGATCTGAAGGCGACCACAACAAGGAAAACGACACCTCTTACCGCGGTGCTAAGGGCATTACCACCAAGCCGGCATTTCGTCAAAGTATACGCTCTAAACGTTGCCTGGTGTTGGCGGATGCCTTTATTGAAGGACCTAAGGTAGAACGCTTGTCTAAGCCCTATGTGATGTATAAGCGAGACGGTAGTCCGTTTGCCTTTGCAGGTATTTACGACACATGGGTAAATCCAGATACCGGTGAAATGGTTGACTCTTTTGCCATCATTACTACAGTAAGTAACAAGATCACAGCAGCGATATCGCACCACAGATCTCCTGTGATACTTCAAGAGGAGGACGAGAGTATTTGGTTAGACCCCAGTACGCCGCTAGCAGAAGTTACGGATGTGCTACAACCTTATCCGGCAGAAGAGCTCAATGCGTATCCTATTTCAGCAGCTATTAAGAACCCTAGGAGCAATGGTCCAGAACTATTGAAGCCTGTAGGTCAGCGCATTATCCCCGAGTACGATTATGAGATTTATTCGCATCTCAGTTTGCAGGGAATGGGAATGACTCAGGCACGTCAACGCAAGTTAGATTTCGGTTTTTAATCCGCTTTTAAGTATTTGAAATGCTCGTAAATACGCACAGTTACTACAGTTTGCGTTATGGGGCCGTGTCCCCGAAAGACTGGGTGAGTTTGTTTAAAGCACAGCCGTGGTCTCACATGGCGTTGACCGATATCAATAATACATCGGCATGCATGACAGCATTGTATTTACTGAAAGACGAAGTAGGCAAGCAACCGGTCATAGGAGTAGATTTTAGAAACGGTACTCAGCAGAAATATGTTGTATTAGCCCGTAATTGGGAAGGTTTTAAGCAGATCAATGACCACCTTTCTTGGCACTTATCGCGTAAAGTCAAATTCCCTGAAAGAGCACCAAGAGAGTATTTGAAAGATACTTGGATTATTTATAAAAACAGGGAGGGATTAGAGGTTAGTGCACTGGAAAACAATGAGTTGATAGGCGTTGGTCCAGAGCTGATTAGTTCTCTACACATTCACAAATTGCGTGCTTACGAGCACAAGCTTATTGCTTTTCCTACTGCTACTTTTCGCGGTAAGCGTGATTTCAATGCACACCGACTCTTACGTGCTATCGACGAAAACACATTGTTGAGTAAACTGCAGAAGGAACAACAAGCTTCTGAAACAGACCTTTATTTAGACGATAGGAGGTTGAGAGAGACGTACAAAGATTATCCGTGGCTTCTACGCAATGCCCAGCAAGTTTTAGAATCTTGCCAAGTTGAATTGCCAGAGGAACCCGCACTGAACCTTCAAACCTACACGGGTTCCAGGAAGAAGGATGTAAAGCTCTTGAAGAAGCTCTGTTACGACGGACTAACGTACCGCTATCCTCAAGCAGATTTTAAGGTGCGTGAAAGGATAGAAAAGGAATTGCAACTCATTGAGCAAAAGAACTTTGTATCCTATTTCTTGATTAATTGGGACATCGTGAACTACGCACAGAAGCGTGGCTATTTTTATGTAGGGCGGGGGAGCGGTGCGAACTCTATTGTCGCCTATCTGCTGAAGATTACGGATGTTGACCCTATTGAGCTTGACTTATATTTTGAACGTTTCATTAACCTCTATCGAACCTCGCCTCCAGACTTTGATCTCGATTTCTCATGGCGTGATCGCGACGACATCACTCAGTATATTTTCAAGCGTTTCCCAAACACAGCACTGCTAGCGACCTACAATACATTCCAATACAAAGCAGTAGTTCGAGAGCTAGGAAAGGTATTCGGTCTTCCAAAGCACGAGATAGATAAGCTCAGTATAGGAAAGTTCAATAGTGGAGATCTCGATCATCTTGCACACCTTGTATTGCGCTACAGCACCTATATACAGGGATTTCCTAGTCACTTGAGCATCCACGCAGGAGGTATACTTATAGCGAATGACAGTATACATTATCGCACGGCCACTTTTATGCCGCCGAAAGGTTTTCCCACGACCCAGTTTGATATGGTCGTCGCGGAAGACATAGGTCTGCACAAATTTGACATCTTGAGCCAACGGGGGCTGAGTAAGATTCAGGACGCATTGGCCCTGGTTCGCAGAAACCATAAAAATGCGGAACCTTTTGATATCAGAGACTTACAGCGATTCAAAGAGGATGAAAAGGTCAAGGATTTATTGAGAAATGGTAAGGCCACAGGGTGTTTCTATGTAGAATCACCTGCCATGCGAATGCTGTTGACGAAATTGAGAGTTGATACCTATTTAGGCCTCGTTGCAGCTAGTTCCATTATCCGCCCTGGCGTGAGTAATAGCGGGATGATGCGGGAATATATACTACGTTTTACCGATCCTTCGAAACGAAAGGATGCACATCCAGTAATGCTTGAGATTATGCCAGATACTTTCGGTGTGATGGTCTATCAAGAAGATGTCATCAAAGTGGCGCACTATTTCGCAGGCTTGACACTGGGTGAAGCTGATGTTTTACGCCGCGGGATGTCAGGTAAATTCAGATCAAGAGATGAGTTTAAACGTGTTGAAAATCAATATTTTAAGAACTGTAAGGAACGGGGATATACCGATGAACTCGCCCGTGAAATTTGGCGTCAGATTGAGAGCTTTGCAGGTTATGCTTTTGCTAAGGGGCATAGTGCTTCCTATGCTGTTGAAAGCTACCAAAGCTTGTATTTAAAAGCGCATTATCCCTTGGAGTATATGGTGGCTACCATTAATAATTTTGGTGGTTTTTATCGGACAGAGTTCTACGTTCACGAGGCACGTAAGAACGGAGGAACTATTGAACCGCCTTGCGTTCAGTACGGTGATTATCCCACTATAGTTGAGGGAACGACGATTTATCTAGGTTTCGTGCTATTGCACGGACTGGACCAAAATATTGGGGTAGAGATTGCCAAAATACGTGAGGAGGGAGGACTGTTTACCGATCTGGCTGACTTTATAGCCCGTGTACCTGCTGGTATAGAGCAAGTAAGCCTACTTATTCGCATTGGTGCTTTTCGATTTACAGGGATAGCCAAGCAGACATTACTTTGGGAAGCCCACCATATGTTGAAGGGTCGTACAACCAAAGATGTAGTAACCGCTGTTCCTAGTCTATTCAAGGGTACGACACAAAACCACGACTATAAGGTACCATTACTGACACAGACCAGGCTAGAGGAGGCCTTTGATCAAATCGAACTTCTTGGATTCCCGCTGTGTAATCCCTTTGAATTGGCCGATGAGGAAATAGAACAAGGAACTACAGCATTAGAACTATCGTCTAAACTGGGGCATTTTGTCATTGCCTATGGATACCTAGTAACGGTGAAGGATACAAAGACC
>DJCX01000118.1:0-800 GCA_002430755.1 Flavobacteriales bacterium UBA5939
GCTTGCGTCGCTTAGTAGGCGACCACCACCGGTTTCCGCAGAAAGTTTATCAAACTCTGTAAAGAAGGTGTTTAGGTAGTTATCCTGACCCTGGCTCTGAGCAGCATCAGTGTTTGCAATAGCTTGAACAAACATTGGATCTTGTGCATTGGCCACTACTCCTTTGAGTACGTCCTTTACGCTAACCTCCAAGATGACGTTCATACCACCTTTAAGGTCAAGACCTAAGTTCATTTCACGCTTCTTAACCTCAGCATACGTGTATCCCAACATTGGGTATACCTCTTGCGTCATCATGCTGTCTAGGTAAGCTGCTTTGACTTTCGAATCACCCGCAGAGAACTCCTCTGCATCACTTGCTACGCCATTCGCTACCCATGAAAAAGAGAGCTGGTATAGTGAGGCCAACCCTAGAGCAATCGCGAACGCGGTAATTAATCCTTTGTTTTGCATTGTGTGGATTATTTCTTTTTTCCAATAACGCGCAAATATAACTAAGTCGGGGTGGCTAACCTAACCATTTTTAATGCGGTATGAATCTTGTTGCGAGTTATCTTTGAAATATGATACAAAGATCACTCCTTATCCTACTCACGGTTCTGCTCACTCAGCTGGATTTGTGTGGACAGTCCAATCGACTGAGTTTTGACTGGACCCAAGGCCCAACAGTGGTTTCAGGGAGTGATACGCTAGGTATGGCTTTCATGGGCGGGGCCGATTTACCTCAGTTTTCCCGTGTGGATCTCAATTTAGACGGTACAGAAGACCTCGTAGCCTTCGACCGTCAAGGCAACCGCTGG
>DJCX01000118.1:1110-4911 GCA_002430755.1 Flavobacteriales bacterium UBA5939
TTCAATATTGGGGGCTTTTTCGCGACTACAACGGCGATGGAAAGAAAGACCTCTTCGCTTATGTCCTCGGCGGGATGGGCGTCTGGACCAACAACAGCACGGACTCTCTTCAATTTGATTGGGCACTCACAGGCACCTATCTAACCACGAATGTAGGCAGTGCCACGGCCAATCTTTACAACTTCAGTAGTGATATCCCAGCCATCGACGATATTGACAACGATGGTGATTTGGACGTACTAACCTTCGGACAGCGCGCGACCATCGAATGGCACGAAGGTCTTACCCCCAACGGTTTAGACTTTGCGATGAATACCACATGTTGGGGTCGATTCGAAGAAGGCCTAAATAGCAATGATCTTGCTTTGGACGCGTGTCAAGGTGTACAGAAAATGGAATTCAGTCAAAAGAACTCTGGCGGCGCCCATGCTGGATCGACAGTTCTAACACTCAACCTCAATGGAGATACATTGACCGATGTACTGCTTGGCGATGTAAGCTTTACCAATTTGGTAGCCGCATTCAATGGCGGACATATCGACAGTGCCTACATGTCAAGCAAGGATACCCTATTCCCCACAAGCATTCCTACGAATATCGAGTACTTCCCCGCAGCCTTTTATGAGGATGTCGATTTTGACAGTATTCCTGACCTGCTTGTAGCTCCGAATTTAAACGGCTCCATAAATCAAGGCAATGCATGGCTCTACAAAAACACAGGTGCTTCAAATAACCCTGTTTTTGCTTCTTTAGACAGCAGTTTCTTGGTTGACGAAATGATTGACCTCGGCTCCACGGCGCGCCCCGCCCTCGTGGATTTAGATTTCGACGGGGATTATGATTTAGTTGTCGGAGGCAAGGGTGCTTACCTAGCACCAGGGACCTACAAGAGTTCTTTACATCTCTATACCAATGTTGGCACGAATACATCGCCTGAATTTGAATTGACCAATACCGATTACGTGAACGCCGGCTTCAACAACTTGGGCGAAGACCTTAGCCCTGCCTTTGGCGACCTTGATGGCGACTATGACCCTGACCTGCTTATTGGGGCGATGACTGGAGAGATTTTTTACTACGAAAACACTGGGACATTTCTGGCACCGTCCTTCACCTACAAAGGCGGCTTGCAAAACATTGATGTTGGCAACCACAGTACACCTGCCCTTGGCGACCTCGACGGCGATGGAGACCTAGACTTAATGATTGGCAATGAGGCGGGAACTGTAGCTTATTATGAACATACCGGTACGTATCCAAACATCTTTACCCTTGTCGATGCGAATTGGGTAGGTATAGATATGAGTTCCCCCTTTGCTCCAAGCGGCTATTCCGTACCATCGGTTATTTATGGCGCCGATACTACCCTACTCATCGGTTCTGAAGACCAAGGGATCGTGCATCTAGATTCGTTGGCAACAATCATGGCTGGGGCTACTAATGTTGATGCTGTTTTTGGAAGCGGCACCACTTCTTCTGCCACCCGCGAGGAAACACCATTTGGCGGTTCCAAGCGCAACGGTCGTATGCATATCATTTATACGAAAGATGAATTGCTCGCGGCCGGGGCTTCCTTTGGTCAAATAAATTCAATCGGCTTCGAAATAGGAACCAATACCAACCTTTACCTCACGCAAGGATTCACCATCAGCATCAAACACATTAGCGATACTGCACAATCTACCTTCCAAAATTCGGGCTTTACACAAGTATATGATGGGATTCGCGTGATGACTACGGGATGGAACGACCTTCAGCTTTCTACTCCTTTTGCCTGGAACGGTATAGACCACATCCTGATTGAAGTCTGTTTCTCCAAGCATGCTCAAACGGGAGATATCCCAGTTATTCTAGGCACCACCTCCTTCAACTCTGTGCTCATCGGCGATATAACAGGTTGGAACAGCATTACCAAGAACGGTTGTCTCATGCCCTATCTCAGCAAGAACAAGAAGCGTCCAAATATGCGCTTCAACTTTACGCCAACGCTTCATCAAACGGACGTACATATGCTAAGCTCTGGAAAGCGCTTACACCCTGCCGT
Organism: Flavobacteriales bacterium UBA5939; assembly: GCA_002430755.1. GTDB lineage: Bacteria > Bacteroidota > Bacteroidia > Flavobacteriales > Schleiferiaceae > UBA10364. The sequence goes on from DJCX01000118.1 coordinate 3,155, forward strand.
TGCCGATCTTAATGCGGACGGTTACCCAGATGTTATCGTTGGCAATATGAGTGGTGGCTTGCACTACTACCAAGGCAAGGCCTTCAACAGTATCAGTGTTGAAGAGGAAGTGCTGAACATCGAAACTAGTATCCTCCCAAACCCGAGCACTGGAACTGTTTTATTTGAGGCCTCAGAGGCTTCTGAAGTTGCACTTTATGATCTTTTAGGCAAGAAAGTGGGTACCTATGATTTAGGTAGACAGCATTTCTTAAAATTACCGAAAGGTCTGTATATCGCGAAGTTCCTCGCAGAAAATAGAAACATCCTAGCCACTAAGAAACTCGTCATACAGTGATGTCTGAAATAGTTGTTCTTTTTGACGGCTCATGTACATTGTGCAACAAGAGTGTCGACTGGATCCATTGCAGAGATTTCCACGGCACATTCTGCTTCGCGTCTTTGCAAAGCAACTGGGCAGCGGAACATCTACCCGAACGTTTAAAGAGTGAAGATTCGGTCGTATTATACATGCATGGCCAATTCCACATTCGTTCCAAAGCCGCCTTGCTCATACTTGAGCAGCTGCCCGGTTACCGCTGGACTAAAGTGTTTCACCTCGTACCTACTTTTTTGCGTGACCTTGTGTATCGCATCATTGCCAAGACACGCTATCGGTTGTTTGGCAAAGGCTATTGCACATTCGTATCAAACGACAGCAGAATGCTAAAATGAGTCTCGAAAATTTTCGCATAAAAAACCCCCGAGCGCTGCGCGCTCGGGGGTTTTTGTTTCGCCCCTGCGGGGCTTGTTTCACGCCCTTAGGGCTTATAGATTCTCGTCCAGTGCAGCATTCATCTTACGAACTGCAGCAGCAGAAGCCTCAAACTTCTCTTTCTCGTCAGCGCTTAGATCAAACTCTACTACTTTCTCCCAACCGTTCTTACCAACGATTACTGGAACACCGATACAGATATCATCTTGACCGTACTCGCCGTTAAGCAATACAGAACACGGGAACATTTTCTTTTGGTCGCGTACAATGCTCTCAACCAACTCTGCGCCTGCAGCGCCTGGTGCATACCATGCAGAAGTTCCGATGAGACCTGTCAATGTTTTACCACCTACCATGGTTTCAGCAACAACGTACTCTTGCTGCTCTGGCGTCAAGAATTGAGTCACTGGCATGCTGTTGTACGTGGCATGATTAATCAATGGAATCATAGTAGTATCACCGTGACCCCCGATTACCTGACCTTGAAGATCGTTAGGCGAACAACCTAGTTGCTCAGACAAGCGGTACTTGAAACGTGCAGAATCAAGGATACCACCCATACCGATGATACGGTTCTTTGGCAATCCTGAGGTCTTCGACGTCAAATACGTCATCGTATCCATTGGGTTCGAGATCACAACGATGATGATTTCAGGGCTGTGCTTGATCAAGTTCTCAGTTACCATTTGAACGATCTTCGCATTCGTGCCAATCAACTCCTCGCGAGTCATCCCTGGCTTACGAGGGATACCTGAAGTAATTACTGCTACAGCAGAACCTGCAGTCTTGCTGTAATCGTTGGTTGAACCCACAACTTTTGAATCGAAACCGTTCAAGGTTGCAGTTTGGTTCATATCCATCGCTTTACCTTCTGCAAATCCTTCCTTGATATCAAGTAGTACGATTTCTTCAGCCAATTCACGACGAACCATGTTCTCAGCTACTGTAGCACCTACGTTACCGGCACCAACAACAGTAATTTTCATATGTGTTTGATTTTAAT
>DJCX01000024.1 GCA_002430755.1 Flavobacteriales bacterium UBA5939
CATTTTAGAACCTAGTTCACCGTAATTCTCAGCGCGCTCATTGTGCATGGTAGAGAAGCCAAATTCTTCAGCCATCCCTTTGCCTGCACTTGCGTGGTAGGCATCTTCAATGTTGCCAAGAGATACAGATTTAGAACCGTGCTCCACACGGATCCAGTTGGCATTTGGAAGGTTGACCCCAATAGGCGTAGAAGGAGAGGCATCGCCTGCTTCACCAGCTACGGTTACAATCTTGTAGCTGACACCGACAACACTTTCTTTTTTGTGCTCGTCCATAATTGGACTATTGTCTTCAAACCATTGTACGTTATCCGCAACAACAGCCATACGTGCGCTAGCATCAAAGTCTTTTACCTGAACCACAGTTTCGTAAGAGCCTCTGTAGCCCATAGGATCGTTGTAGACCTCTACAAAGCCGTTGATATAATCTACATCGCCGCCGGTAGTGCTTACCCACGCAATATTGTAGTCGTCCCATTTAGTCAGGTCACCGCTTTCGTAGTACTCGATCAAGAGGCCGAGTGCCTTTGCCTGGTCCGCGTTTTCTGCTACTGCTTGAGCCTTCGCGAGGTGGCCCATGATTTCTTTAATGCTATTTGCATAGCGTCCACGAGCGCTAAATACTTCTTCGTAGATCTCGCCGTTTTCGTCACGAGAGAGGCGGCTGTTTAGACCGTGGCTTACTGGACGTGCGGGATCTGAATTTTCTTTCGCGGAATAGAACGCTTCAGCTTCTGCTTGAGTGATATCTGGCGCATAGAAGTTTACTGCAGAGGCAAGTAATAAATCTACGCCGTCTGCACGATTTACTTTTTTCGCATCAAAGCTCGGGTCGAAGATAGCGCGCTGTGCTTCTTCAGATAGCTCGATACCGAGGCCTGAGAGCGTTTGAAGGAACCAATCTTGGTCAAATTCAGCAGCAAACTTCATGTTGCTGTAGTGGTGGTGAATACCGTTGGCAAAGAATACGCGCTTAGCGTACACTTCGAAATCTGCATAAGCGGCAGATTCCTTGTCTACACTTTCGCTAGAAATAATCGCTTCCAAAGCACGACGGATTTCTAGGTTGTGACGGTAGTTACAGTCCCACATGATATCGCGCCCTGCCAACCCGGCCTGAGTAAGGTGGTAGGCATAGATGCGTTGTTGTGGGGTTAGGTCGTCCCACGATGGGATTTGGTAGCGGAGTACTTTGATGTCTGCAAAGCGATCTACTTGCCACTGAAAGTCGCTGTGATCTGTTTCGGTGTGCATTTCTTCTTGAGGGTTGCAGGAGCTCAGGGCAATAGCTGCCAATGCTCCCATGAACAATACTCTTTTCATGTTTAATGGGTAATTAGACGGGAAAGATAAGGCAGAAAAAAGCGATTCGTATAGAGTGTTGAATTCAAAAAAACCGCCTCGAATAGAGGCGGTTTATAATTATTGAATGACGAGTCTAGTAGTCCCTATACTCAGCCCGTGTTCATCGAATGATCTTAAGACGTAATTCCCCGGAGGTACTTGGCTAACGTCCCAAGCATCGCCTAATTGATTTAACTCCCAATGCTTCCCAGAAACATCATAGATGATTGCTCGACTAGGGTTTGGTGAAATAGTCACACTAGTCAGAGCTGGATTTGGGTAGGTTAAGTAATTCAGGATTTCTTCTTCAAGACCAATGCCAGAGGATACTTGAAAGATAATCGAAAGATCTTGGGACAAGAACCCGTCGGTCAGGCGAAGGGCAAGTATGTAAGGTGTACTCCTTGTTTGAGCCGAGCTAGGTGCCCATAGAATACTACCTTGAATTGAATCGTTTGTTCCAGACCCACTACACGTCCATTGCGCAGGGTTTGGGTTAGTAAAGAATGGCTCTCCAAACGCATCGGCAAATAGTGTGTCTCCACTAGGTGAATAGCCTGAAACAGAGAGTGAAAAAGAAGAGTTCTGTATCAAATTTACATGAACATTTCCAAGACTGTCTACAGGCAAGTTTCCTGCATTCCAGATAGGACCGGTAAAGCTGGTCTGTACTACTATAAATTGCATATCTCTGCGAATTTCACCTATTTTCATTCCGTTCCGAAACTCTTCTACAAGTACGGAAGTCACAAAATGTCCAACTGTGGTTGCGGTCCAAGTAATGGTTCCAGTAACTGGGTTGATTGTCATGGGATTCGAAACCGTTCCAGGGGGTAAGGTATATCCTGGGCAATTACTGTTTAATGCATTAAGTGGTTGTGATAAACTCCAGAATAAGGAATCACCATCAGGATCAAAAGGTAGTGGGTTGTATTGCCAAGGTGTATTCGAAGGCAGGAATATTGATGCGGGAACTAAAAACCAAGGTGTCGAATTATTAACGGTATCGAATACAGTAACCTGCGTTTGCAGGAACATACTCTGTCCCAACGGTTGCGTTATGTTTTGGATTGCCCCATTACGACAACAATTACTCCATCCTATCGTAAATGCACCGCTGTTAGGAAAGGTGATGGTATCGATGAAGAAATACACCTCTACACCATATGGATACATTGGCAAAGTGTTTCCGCTTATCACAGAATCATAAGGTGTAGTTAGGGTCGTAACATTCGACCCTGCTGAATCGGTGATGTAGAACTGGGCTGTTGTCTGCATTGGAATTCCCGCAGTATCTCTGTACACAGTCATTAAAATTTGATACTGGTAACCATTGATTTGTTGTGCCACAATTTCACCACCCATTAAATGAGTAGCATGGCT
>DJCX01000016.1 GCA_002430755.1 Flavobacteriales bacterium UBA5939
TGCGAGCCGGGGCTTTTCTTCTTCTGAGGTTCCGAGCGGACTCGAACCGCTGTAGCTGGTTTTGCAGACCAGTGCCTAGCCACTCGGCCACGGAACCTTAGGGAGGCCAAAAATAGGAGAAAATATTTAACGGCCTCGAGTTTATTTTATCTCTATCGCTCTGCTGTAAAAGTCAGTGCGACACGCTCCACATCTCCATTGATGGGCGGGTTGAGCTTAGCGACATTTACCCATGCTTTTTGCACCATAGGGTGTTCGTTCATGATGCGATCAATCATTCGTTGACATACCACCTCAAGAAGTTTGGCGCGAATAGCCATTTCTTCCTTAGCGATAGCATTGAGCGAAACGTAATCGACGGTATCCACGAGATCGTCAGAAGCCACTGAGGCGCTGAGGTCAGCCCATACGCTGATGTTTACCTCGTAGTGAGAGCCTATAACAGCTTCCTCTTGCATACAACCGTGGTTGGTGTAAATGCGGATTCCGTGAACGTCAATTTGGTGCAATGGGGACATTATCCTAAAACTTCTATTGCTTTAGTAATGCGAGAAAGCACTTCTTGTTTACCGAGGACCTCACAAATCGTAAACATTGAAGGCCCCATGCCTTTTCCAGTAACAGCAAGACGGAAAGACGGACCTACTTTTCCAAAGCCCAATTCTTTCTCTGCCAAATAACCCTTGAAAGCCGCTTCAATGTTGCCTTCAGTGAAATCAGCCAGTGCTTCAAAGCGGGCAGCGAGGTCTTGCATCATGCCAGCACTGTCGTCTTTCCACTTTTTATTGCGAGTTTTCTCGTCGTATTCACTCGGCGCTTCGAATAGGAATCGTCCCTCGGTAAGCAAATCTTGCGGGAACGTTGCGCGCTCACTCATCATCGTTGCAATCTTGCCAAGGTGCGCTTCGTTGTACGAAAGACCTTCCTTATCAAGCTCATTTTTAAGTTCAGATGCCAATTCATCTTCGCTCAATGCACGTAGGTACAGTTGGTTGAACCACTTGCCCTTTTCGAAGTCGAATTTCGCGCCTGATTTAGAGACCTTGCTCAGGTCAAACGCGTCTATCAAACCTTGAAGGTCGAAGACTTCTTGCTCAGTTCCTGGGTTCCAACCGAGCAGCGCAAGCATGTTGATAAAGGAGCCTGGGAAGAAGCCAAATTCGCGGTAACCGCTAGCGGTCTCACCCGTATCAGGATTGTTCCAATCGATAGGGAATACAGGGAAACCAAGTCGATCGCCGTCGCGCTTGCTCAATTTTCCTGGTCCGTCTGGTTTCAACAAAAGCGGAAGGTGCGCGAATGCTGGGCGCTCCCAACCGAATGCCTCGTAAAGCATGACGTGAAGCGGCGCAGAAGGCAACCACTCTTCACCACGAATTACGTGTGTAATACCCATCAAATGGTCGTCAACGATATTGGCCAAATGGTAGGTTGGCATACCGTCTGCTTTGAAAAGCACCTTGTCGTCCATGTTGTTGGTGTTTACACTCACCCAACCGCGGATAGTATCTTCAAAACGAACTTCGTGGTCGCGCGGCAGTTTTATGCGCACAACGTATGGCTCTCCAGCTTCGATTTTAGCTTCAACCTCTTCTTTTGGAAGGGTTAAAGAGTTCTTCATGTTGCCGCGTGTGATGTAGTTGTATTGCCAGTTTGCAGCACCTGCATCCTTGGCCATTTGACGCATAGTGTCCAATTCTTCCGAGGTGTCAAAAGCGATGTATGCTTTGTCGTCGGCCAATAGCTGGTCTACGTACTCGCGGTACATTGGTTTGCGTTCACTTTGACGGTACGGGCCGTTTCCTCTGTCTTCGCCGCCAATTCCTTCGTCAGGGCTAATGCCACACCAGGCCAAAGCCTCAATGATGTATTGCTCGGCACCCGGCACAAATCTTGTTTGATCCGTGTCTTCAACACGCAACAAAAAATCGCCACCGTGTTTCTTAGCGAACAGGTAGTTGTATAATGCAGTGCGCACCCCACCAATATGAAGGGGTCCAGTAGGAGATGGTGCGAAACGAACGCGTACGTTTGAACTCATTATTCTGTCATTTGAATTGGTGCAAATGTACAATCGCTTAAACCATTAGGAAACACTAACTTTGTTTAATAAACACATCCTAAATATGTACCCAGAAGATATGATTGCGCCAATGCGCGCAGAGCTTGCAAATAGTGGATATGCTGAAACAAAAACACCCGAAGAAGTAACCGCTGCGATTACAGCAGAGGGCACCACTTTGGTCGTTGTAAACTCTGTATGTGGCTGTGCCGCCGGTTCAGCACGTCCTGCAGCAATGGCCGCGGCTAAATCTGAAGTCAAGCCAGACCGTATGATTACGGTATTTGCCGGTAATGATAAAGCGGCAGTAGATGAGGCGAGAAAGCACATGCTTCCGTTCCCTCCATCTTCTCCAGCAATGGCCTTGTTTAAAGACGGTGAACTTGTTCATATGATTGAGCGTCACCACATTGAAGGCCGCACAGCACAGATGATCGCTGGGAATTTGCTCGGCGCATTTGAAGAATACTGCAAGTAACTTCAACCACCTATCATGGAAAAAAGTAAAAACATTGAGACCCTTGCCATTCATGGCGGGCAGCACCCCGACCCAACCACCGGGGCAGTAATGCCGCCCATCTACCAGACTTCAACCTACGTTCAGGAATATCCTGGTAAGCACAAGGGCTTTGAATACAGCCGCAGCCAAAACCCTACACGTTTTGCCTTGGAAAGAGCCATTGCATCACTCGAAGGCGGTGAATACGGCGCGGCATTTGGATCTGGATTAGCAGCCATTGATTGCCTGTTGAAATTCTTAAAACCGGGCGATGAAATCGTTGCCTGTAACGATCTTTATGGCGGCACCTACCGCTTGTTTACCAAGGTGTTTTCAGACTATGGCCTGAAGTTCACCTTCGTTGACATGTCCCAAGAAAGTTGGGCAAAGGCCTTGGGTGAGAACACGAAGATGGTTTGGATGGAAACCCCAACCAACCCGATGTTGAACGTCTTGGATATTGCCGCTGTTTCAGCAAAGGCCAAAGCAGCAGGCGCTATGATGGTCGTAGATAACACGTTTGCCACGCCGTATTTGCAGCGACCTTTAGATTTGGGCGCTGATGTGGTCATGCACAGCGGAACCAAGTATCTCGGCGGCCACAGTGATGTGGTTTTAGGCTTGTTGGCTACAGCGGACAAGGACATTGCCGAAAAGATGTATTTCATCCAGAACGCGTCGGGAGCCATCCTTGGGCCGATGGATAGTTTCATTGCCCTACGTGGCATTAAAACGCTGCACGTTCGCATGGACAGGCATTGTGAAAACGGAGCTGCCGTAGCGCACTTCTTGGATGCACATCCTGCAGTAGGCCAAGTTTTTTGGCCAGGACTTGAGGGACACAACGGTCACGAGGTAGCCAAGCGTCAAATGAAGAAGTTCGGCGGTATGGTGAGCTTTACCGTGAAGGACGAAGGCTTTGAAAAAACAGCAGAGGTTGTAAGTGCCTTGAAAGTATTTACCTTGGCAGAAAGCTTGGGCGGTGTAGAGTCTTTGGCGGGTCACCCGGCGTCGATGACACACGCTTCCATACCAAAAGAAGAAAGAGAAAAAGTGGGAGTAACGGATAATCTCATCCGCCTCTCTGTGGGCATAGAGCACGTGGACGACCTGTTGGCCGACCTCGAGCAAGCCCTCGACAAATAAGTAGTTATGAATAATAAGTTTGCGGTAATCGGCTTGGGCGTATTTGGCTCAGCCATTGCAAGAAAATTATCCGAGCGTGGCGCCGATGTAATGGCGATTGACGAAAGTGAAGAGCGCGTTCAAATGATTGCACAAGACGTGGCCTTTGCGGTACAGCTTGATGCAACAAATTCGGCAGCACTT
>DJCX01000094.1 GCA_002430755.1 Flavobacteriales bacterium UBA5939
GTGAAAGACAACTGGGATTTGAGTGTGATGCGCGCCACGAATGTGGTAAAGATTTTGACCAAAAATGCAGGTCTCGATCCACAACGAATCACTGCCGCTGGACGTGGTGAGTTCGTGCCGTTGGTAGAAAATACTTCAGCGAGCAACAAGGCCATCAACCGTCGTACGGAGATTATCCTAACACCAGATTTAACAGAGCTTGCAAACCTGCTAGATGGAGCAGGCGAGTAATAGAACTATTTAGAATTGGGCACGGACCAATTCTTCAATTCTTTTCAATCCCACTATGGCAATGTCGTAGTGGGATTTTTCTATTTGGTGGTGACCGCTTACATAGATGCGTTCGAATCCAAGCTTTTCTGCCTCTCGGATGCGCTGTTCCACTTTAGTCACCGGTCGAACTTCTCCAGTTAAGCCAACTTCCGCTGCAAAACATACCTTGCCTGAGATGGGTTCGTCAGCATTCGAGCTGAGAATGGCTGCAATCACTGCCAAATCCAATGCAGGATCGTCCACGCGCAAACCACCGGTGATGTTCAAAAAGACGTCTTTCTGTCCCAATCGGAACCCACAACGTTTCTCCAATACAGCCAATAGCATGTTTAGTCGGCGTGTATCAAAACCCGTCGTAGAACGCTGCGGCGTCCCGTAAACGGCTGTAGAACACAACGCCTGCAGCTCTAGCAACATCGGGCGAACGCCTTCTAGCAATACTGCTACAGCATTACCACTCAGGCCGTCGTGCTGTTTGGTCAATAACAAGTCACTTGGATTTGCTACCCCTTGCAAGCCGGCTTGCTCCATGGTGTACAATCCAATCTCATGGGTAGAACCAAATCTATTCTTGTGTGCCCTTAGAATACGGTACAACAGGTTTGGGTCGCCTTCAAACTGGAGAACAACGTCCACCATGTGTTCCAATATCTTCGGACCTGCAATGCTTCCTTCCTTATTGATGTGTCCAATCAAGAGGACCGGTGTGCCTGTTTCTTTCGCGTAACGAATGAAGCTTGCCGCACTTTCTCTAATCTGAGCTACCGAGCCTGGTGTACTTTCGACATGAGGCACGTGAAGGGTCTGTATGGAGTCAACCACCACAAGGTGCGGTCGCATAGTTTTCAAATGGTTGAAAATGGCCTCCGTTTTAGTTTCACTTAAAAGGAACAATTCACTTTCCGTCCGACCAATTCTTTCTGCTCTCAGCTTAATCTGAGACGGACTTTCCTCACCACTGATATAGGCTACAGTTCCACTGAACTTCAGAGCCATCTGCAAGAGCAAGGTACTCTTACCTATTCCAGGTTCACCGCCTAACAAGACTACTGATCCAGGTACAATACCGCCGCCTAATACTCTTGAAAACTCTTCGTCGCGAATGGGAAAACGTTGTACTGTCGTGTGTTCAACCTCGTCAATTTTAAGCGGCCTGCTTGAAGCATTATCACCGCTCCACGCTCGTGGATCGGGCTTGCTTTTCGTTTGAGTTTCCTCCACGAGCGTGTTCCACTCCTTACACCCTTGGCATTGACCCATCCATTTAGAATGTTCGGTGCCACAGTTGGTACAGATAAAGACGCTTCTACTTTTTGCCATGGAGATTATTTCTTCCTTGCAAAATACAGAATTAGCATGCCAATAACACCAGTAGCAATGAACATTAAACTGTTTCCGCTATGGATGATGGTGGCATAGGCAGTTCCCAATTCTGGCGAATACCCAATCACTGTGAGTGCTTTAGAGACAAGGTAGTGGTAGGCGCCAATTCCTCCAGGCACGGGGATAACGTACCCTAGACCGGCAGCGACACTTACGTAGAATGCTTCAGAAAGCCCCAACGCCTCTAAGCCAGGGACAACCTTGAACCCAACGACAATAGTGGCCGTGTAGCACGTCCAAATTCCAACGCTATATGCCCAAAACAAGAATTTGTTATCGACTTTTTGGATGCTTCTTAACCCCTCAACTAGACCTTGTACGAAGCCGATAACTTTTTGCGCGAAGCTCCATTGAGACCACGTTTTACGAGTAGCCCAAAGTCCTACAAGCACGAGTAAACCACCCACAATTAACCCGCTAATCAACATAGGTGATAAGGAAGGCAGAGTGGCACCGCTTTGCGTCAAGAAAATGGAAAGTTGTTGCGCCTGGGTGATGACTGCGATTAATAGTACGATGCCAAACATGAGGGTATCTACAACACGTTCAAGCACAACGGTTCCGAACAACTTGTCTATGGGAACGTCATCGGTCCGATTAATGGCAGTACATCGTGCGACTTCACCCACTCTTGGCGTGACTAGGTTGACCAGGTAAGAAAATGCAACTGCCGCGATAGCATTGGCCGAGCTCACTTTATAGCCTAGAGAGGCCAATAGCTGCACCCAACGGATGCCGCGGATGATGATGGCAATGAATCCAATACCAATAGCGATGAAGAGCCCAAATCCATCCACCGACTGTATGTTGCTCCACAATTCGGTTGGGTTGGTGTTTTTGAATGTAAAATAGAGTAACAGTACGCCGATGCTCAAGAAAAGCACATACTGCAACACCTTTTTTACATGGGCTGTCACTATTTCAAGAGATTAGTTGATTCGTTCGGGAATACAATCTGAGGCTTAAACGTCTGTGCTTCTTCAGGAGTCATTTGTGCATAAGCGATGATAATAACGACATCACCTTTTTGAACGCGACGCGCTGCCGGTCCATTTAGTACAACACTTCCTGTGCCGCTGCCTCCCGAGATGGTGTAGGTGTCAAAACGCTCACCATTGTTGACGTTGACGATGTATACGCGTTCCCCTGGTATGATACCAGCAGCAGCCATTAAATCATCATCTAAAGTGATAGAACCCACGTAATCAAGGTCAGCTCCTGTGACCTTTACGCGATGAATTTTACTCTTTACGACCTCTATTTGCATGGCGCAAAAGTAGATTAAAAAAGAGGAAGGTTATCGATAAGGCGAACTTTTCCGCACATAACAGCAGCGAAGACTCTTGTAGGAACATTTAAATCGAAGCGCTCTACCGGAATTAAGGTATTTGAGGCACTAAACTCTAAGTATTCCACCTCGAGGTGGTCATTGCTGTTGATTTGTTGGACGAGCTCTTTTTGAACAGCCTGTGGTTCTAAAGATGTGAAATCAGCACTTTCAATCCACTGTGAAATAATTCGGTGTATCTCCTTGGCTGCGCTTCGTTGTTCGGCAGATAAACGGAGGTTTCGACTGCTCATTGCCAGGCCGTCTTCTTCGCGAAGTGTGGCACAGGGTATAATTTCTACGGGCCAATTCTCGTCCGCAACCACGTGCTTAATGATGGCGAGTTGTTGGTAATCCTTTTCTCCAAAAAATGCGCGATCTGGTCGTATGATTTCAAAGAATCTAGTGACTACCGTAGCCATTCCTTCAAAGTGACCAGGCCGTCCAGCGCCTTCCATAAATGTGCCTAGAGCACCGAAATCGAAGTTGCGAGACTGCAGTCCATTTGGGTACAAATCGTTCTGAGTGGGCAGGTATACAATTACTTCGCCTGTGGCGCTAAGAAGATTCAGATCCTGCTCGAGAGTTGATGGGTACTTCTCTAAATCTTCGGCATTGTTGAATTGGGTTGGATTCACATAAATACTCACCAGGGTATGATCGGCCATGGAAAGGCTCTGCTCGACCAAGCTGATGTGGCCTCTGTGCAAGGCGCCCATAGTTGGTACGAACCCAAGGGTTTGCCCACCAATCTGCGCTCGCCACTCGTTTAATTCTAAAAGACTTCTTAAAACGGTCATTTTGGGCTGTAAAAGGGCTCAAAACTAGGCTATTCTTAGGAAAAAGCGCCAAAAAAAGGTATCTTTGCCAACTAGTTTTAAAACATCTATTCCGTATGGATAGCAAGAGAGTATTGTTTATCTCACAGGAGATTCACCCGTACCTACCAGAGAACAAGATTTCAAGCACAACTTTAGCCCTAGCTAAGAAAACGAATAACAGTGGCCACCAGGTTCGTGTATTTATGCCTCGTTTCGGGGTAATCAATGAGCGCCGTCATCAGTTGCACGAGGTTATTCGATTGAGCGGTATGAACGTAGTGATTAATGACATGGACATGCCGTTGATCATTAAGGTGGCTTCAGTTCCTGGAGCGCGTATGCAAGTTTATTTCATTGATAACGAGGAATATTTTAAACGCAAGTTTACCTACACGGATGCAGATGGCAAGTACTTTGAGGACAATGATGAACGTACTTTGTTCTTCTCAAAAGGGGCTATTGATACGGTTGAGAAACTAGGATGGAAGCCAGACGTTATTCACGTTCACGGCTGGATGTCTGCTCTGGTTCCCATGTATTTAAAATTGTTCCAAAGCGAGAACCCTATCTTCAAGGATGCGAAAGTGATTTTCTCTGCCTACGATAACGGATTTGATGGAACATTGGGTCCAAAATTAAAAGCTGGGATGGAGTTTGATGAAATCGATCCTTCACTAACTGAGGGCTTGGAGGCACCAACGAGTGTAGACCTGCAAAAATTGGCGGCAAAGTATTCGGATGTACTTATCCTCGGTGAGGAAAACACAGATGAGGTTGCAGAATATGCAAAATCAATTGGTGTAGAGGTTATCGACGGTTCGGCTTTCATGGATCAGCCGGAAGAAGCCATCAAGGTGTATGAATCTCTCCTTGTTGAAAGCGATGCCGAGTAAATTCCGTTTAGCCTTAAGCCTATTTATCGTTACTGTACTTTTCACTTCGTGTGAGAAAAGCAATGGTTCCATTGGTTCAGGTAAGTTTGTAGATGACCGACCTGAATTAGGAGAGAAGCTGACCTTTCCAGTAGTGTCGTACACCCAAAGTTGGGACAGTATTAGCACGAAGAATCCTGCACAGGTAATCCTAGGTAATTACGACGACCCTATTTTCGGTCGCACGAATGCCTCTTTCTTCACACGAATTCTTTTGTCTAAATCCTCGCCAGACTTTGGTGAAGGCACCATTTGTGATTCAGTAAAGGTCCGTGTCGCATACTCGAGCTATTATGGCGTGGAGGGTGATGAAATTGATTTGAAAGTTTACCCGCTCTTAGAAGAGCAATACGATACCGTTTCTTATTATTCGAACCGAGCCATGAACTATGGACCCGCCATTGCCGATACAAACTTAGTATTGGGCCCAAGAGATACGGTATATAATGGTGTCGATACTTTGGTAGGCTACCTGTCTTTTGATGCGGATCCGTCGTACTTCCAAACCAACGTTTTTGATGCTGCCATTGATGGTGCGAGCCATTTCGCTGATAACGAAGACTTCGTAAAGGAAGTGCCAGGACTCTATTTTACGGATGAAGGCGTAGGCTCCACTATAGCAGGCTACTTTAATTTAGAAGCATCTGGTTCGTTGATTGAATTGTACTACCATACTGGAGAAGAAGATACCATTGCAAAGGTGTTTAATTTGACCTTTGGACAGAACTTTGGAGACCCTACTTTGAGCTACAACCTCTTTTCGAACGATTACGCCAACGCACAGTTCGACTTAGATATGATGGACACCGTAAACGGTGAGGTCCTCACCTACGTGCAAGGCGGTTCAGGTGTACGTACTTTTTTGAAATTTCCGGGTCTAGACACTCTTATTGGCAAAGGTTTTTCAATTAATAAAGCGGAACTTTCCTTTGATGTACTTCAGGGTACTGCGGGTCAATACCGCTTCCCAGGTTCTTTGATTGTTATCCAAGATCAAGACACGGTTCAGCGTCTCATCAAAGACTACCAATCCGACATTAACTCCACAGGAGGTACCGTTGCTAGAACGGATATTCGCGAGTTCAATTATACCTTCAATGTGACCCGTATGGTGCATGATTTCGTGAACGATAGAGAAGACATTTTGCCTGTATTCTTGGCACCTTCTTCGAGCAGCGGTAACATTCACCGTGTGGTTTTAGGTGGCGGTATGCACCCGGTAATTCCTGCCGAATTTAACGTCTACTATACGCGCAGTAATTAAGAAGCGTTACTTTTGCGTAACCAACCAACTAAACCAATTTCATTATGTGTGGTATTGTAGGATACGTAGGAGACCGTAACGCGTTTCCCATTCTTGTCAACGGCCTCAAGCGCCTAGAGTATCGTGGTTACGACAGCTCAGGTGTAGCACTTGCGCAACACGGCGAAATCACCCTTTATAAAAAGCAAGGCATGGTTAAGGCCATGGAAGAGCTCGCCCTTGCCGGCGATACTTCAGGCTCTACAGGTATTGCACATACCCGTTGGGCGACCCACGGTCAACCTTCGGATGAAAATGCCCACCCGCACGTCAGCAATTCGGGCAATCTTGTTTTGGTACACAATGGTATCATCGAGAACTACCAAGCGCTGAAAGAACTGCTCCAAGACAACGGTTTTGAATTTCATAGTGAAACAGATACTGAAGTTTTGGTCAACTTTATCCAATACATCCAAGATCAGGAAGGTTGTAAACTGAGAAAGGCGGTGCGTATTGCTTTGACTCAAGTCATCGGAGCTTATGCCATCTGTATTTACGATAAAAATAAGCCAGAAGAAGTAGTAGTAGCCAAGCTAGGCTCGCCGCTGGTCATTGGTTTAGGTGTCAATGAGAAGTTCATTGGTTCTGATGCAACTCCCTTCCTAGAATACACAAAAGATGCCATCTATCTGGAAGACGGAGAAATGGCCTCACTTACTGCTGAAGGAGAATTAGATATTCGTTTGATTCAAAGCGATAAGGCCGTAAATGCTCAAGTACACCAACTTCAGATGGACCTTGAAAGCATCGAGAAGGGCGGGTACGACTACTTCATGATGAAGGAGATCTACGAGCAGCCTCGTGCCATCTATGACACCTTCCGTGGTCGCCTCTTGCCAGAGCAAGGGATGATCAAGATGAGCGGTCTAGAAGAATATGCCGACCGTTTCCGCAATGCCGACCGTATCATCATGACGGCCTGTGGAACCTCTTGGCACAGTGCACTCGTTGCGGAGTATTTGTTTGAAGAATTTGCACGTATCCCGGTTGAGGTTGAATACGGATCAGAATTCAGATACCGCAACCCTATTATTCGCAAGAACGATGTGGTGATCGCCATTTCTCAAAGTGGAGAAACAGCCGATACACTCGCTGCCATCAAAATGGCCAAAAAAGCGGGCGCAATGGTCTTTGGTATCTGTAATGTGCCGGGTTCAACCATTGCTCGCGAAACGCACGCAGGAGCATATACCCACGCTGGTCCTGAGATAGGTGTGGCTTCAACGAAGGCCTTCACTTCTCAAGTAACCGTACTTACAATGATGGCGTTGGAGCTTGGTAAGATTCGTGGCGAATTTTCAACTTCGCAATACCGTGCGCTTCTAAATGAATTGAGCATAATTCCTAAAAAGGTGGAGAAAGTACTCGAGTCGAAGGAACTCGTGGAAGAGATTTCTGCCCTTTACAAGGATGCTGATAACGCCTTGTACTTAGGTCGTGGGGTCAACTTCCCAATTGCCCTAGAAGGTGCCTTGAAGCTTAAGGAGATTTCATACATCCATGCCGAGGGTTATCCAGCTGCTGAAATGAAGCACGGCCCTATCGCGCTTATTGATGAAAACATGCCTGTAATTGTTGTTGCTCCTAATGCCGGGCATTACGAAAAGTTGGTAAGTAACGTTCAAGAGGTGAAAGCCCGTCACGGTAAGGTGATTGCGGTGGTAACTGAAGGCGATACTGAGGTGGTTCAAAGTGCCGATCACGTGATTGAAATACCGGAAACTCTCGAAGCACTTACGCCACTACTAACCGTGATTCCACTACAGCTATTGAGCTACTATATCGCTGTGATGAGAGGCTGTGACGTAGACCGTCCAAGAAACCTAGCGAAATCGGTTACGGTGGAGTAACAGAATACTATAAACCTAAACCGCGTTATTATGAATACATTTTCTCTTTGGCTTGTGTCGACAATAGCAGTAACTGTAGTTGCAGCCTATTTGATTATTCGTCGTTCGCAGAAAGCGAAGGGCTAAGACATCCTTTCCTAAAGCATATGAATAACAAGGGCGGTGCCATCGGCACCGCCCTTGTGGTTTAAGGATTTTCTTGTCCTACTTCAGCGCATAGGTGAAGCTCAACAAGTTGCTGCTTCCGAAAAGGCTGAAATACGAAGAAGAAGTTGCCTCGCTGTTGGCATTCTGCGACCAGCTGTATTCAAACGAAACGGGTGCTTCTAAGGAAATTGTAAACTTTTCATTTACACGGTAAGCACCTCCCATGCGGTAATGTGTTCCGAGGGTTGAACTTTGATAGTTGGTGCCGGCATAATAACTCGCCCCAATTTCGGGTCCGTGAATGAAGTAGAATTTATCGGCGATTTGCTTTCTCCATTGCTGACCAAAATAGATTCCAGTACTCATGCTGAAGTAATTTTGGTCGTTGTAGCTCGAGAAGTTCATTGATGTACGGTCCAATCGTACTCTTCGTACACTTTCGAAACTCTTTCCCCAGGCTACCATAGGGCGGATGTCATAGAAGGTTCCATAGCCAATCCCAATAGCGGCAGCTGTCGTTGCGCCTACCTCAAGGCGTTGTGCACTCAATCCAAAACTGAACATAAGTGCAGCGAGTAATAGCAGTTTTTTCATGTGTTTAAAATTACGTTTTTAATGTTGTAACTTCTTCAGCTACAAAACCGAAAAACATGAACAGAAGGTCCTTTTTGAAAGGTGCTGCTGCCGCTACTGCGGGTATCACCATTGTTCCAGCGCATGTGCTGGGAAAGTCAAAGACCGCACCCTCAGATACTTTATACATGGCCGGCATCGGCGTAGGTGGTCGTGGGTACGGTGTACTAAATGCATTACATAAAACAGGAAGGGTGAAATTTGTAGCGCTGGCCGATGTGAGCGACAAGCAGGCCGCTAGAGCCCATGAGCTTTTGCCCGATGCGAACAAATACCGCGATTTCAGGGACATTTACGACAAGCACCTTGGTGAGATCGATGCATTTTTCTGTGCCACTCCGGATCATACACATGCTGTAACCTCTTTGCCCTTCATGCGGGCTGGTAAGCATGCCTTTGTAGAGAAGCCGTTGACGCATAATATTCTTGAGGCACGCACCATGACCATGGTCGCAGAAAGCAGAGGTTTGGTGACCCAAATGGGAGATGTAGGTGCTTCTTCCGACGGTATCCGAACGGCGCAGGAGATTATTGAATCAGGCATCATTGGGAAAGTGAACAAGGTAGATTGCTGGACCAACAGACCGGTTTGGCCGCAAGGATTACAGCCGCCGACGTCGGCAGATCCAGTTCCGGATTATTTATCGTGGGACTTATGGCTGGGACCAGCTGCAGATAGAGATTTTAACCACCGTTATTTGCCGTTTAAATGGCGCGGCTTCTGGGACTTTGGGACCGGAGCAATGGGCGATATGGGCTGCCATATCTTTGAAACACCATACGTAGCATTGGGCCTAGGTTACCCAACTTCCGCAGAGGCAAGTTGTACGACGATGTGGTCGGACGATTTTGTCGAGGCCGATTACACCGGAGTGTGTCCACCGTCTTCGGTCATTCGTTTGACTTTTGATCATGCCGATTTTGGTGAGATTAAGTTGAACTGGTACGACGGTGGTTTGATGCCTGAGCGACCAGCAATTTTACCGGATGACGACATGCCGGGCAATGTGGACGGCGGGAGCGTATTCTACGGAGAAAAAGGAATCTTGGTTACTGATACGTACAGCGGCAACCCGAGGGTGTATTTAAATGACGG
>DJCX01000051.1:0-232 GCA_002430755.1 Flavobacteriales bacterium UBA5939
AGAATGAGCCTTTTGTCAAAGTCCAATACGGTCGCCATCTTGTTGCCCACCACCTCGCGTGTACTCTCTTGCTTAAAATCTAGCTGTTGCTGAAGTACGTTTTCAAAATTCGGCGCTTGAATAATGCTGAGGTCTCGTACAGGATCAAAAAGCGTTGCCCGAAATTTTAAAATAATAGGTTCCCCAACGTAGACTGATTTTTTTGAGGCGAGGATTCGAACGTTGAAACTTT
>DJCX01000051.1:586-7990 GCA_002430755.1 Flavobacteriales bacterium UBA5939
AAGCGGTTGCTTTCCAATACCTGACCGCTGACCTTCATCCTTGCAGCCGGTAGGGTAAAATCCCCTTCTTCTTGTGCTACAATTTCATAGGCGATCGAACGCTGCGAGGACATCCTTCCGTTGATGATCTGGGTTTGGCTCGATTGATAAGGCCCGCTCACTACGATGAACTTCTCAAAGTTGGGCGGTGTGATTGCTCCCTTGCGCGCATTGGTGGTAAATGTGATTCTAAAGGGCTCGTTTAACCCTACCGTAGTCTTGGAACAACTCGCCGTGAGGGTAGCGTTTTGTCCAAAGGCAGCACCATGTAGCAGTACTGCACATACAAGAAGTAGTTTACCAATCTTTTTCACCGCTCTTCTTCTTTCCTTTGGCCTTTTTCGCCGTTACTTTTTCTGCTGTTTTCTCTTCAGCACGTTGAATAGCCTCGAGCAATCCCTTGATTTCCTCCGGCGTCATTTTGGCTGTGCTTTCGCCGCCTTGCTGGGGCTCATTTTTTTCGCTGTTCTGATCATCCTTGGGATCACCTTGCTCGTTTTCTTGTTCGTCGCGATTTTCATCACCGCCTTCACCACTCTGATCCTGCTGATCTTCCTTTTCCTTGGAATTTTCGTCTTCAGGATTTTTCTCTTGGGGATCGTCTTTGTCCGATTTTGGCGGCTCCTTATCCTCGTTATTTTCCTGCTCTTGCTGGTTCTCGTCCTCTTGGTTTTGTTCATTCTGCTGCTGTTGTTGTTGCAGCTTCTCATAGGCGCGGTTAAAGTTGTATTGCGCGTCTTTTCTCTGTGGGTTTTTAACAAGACTTTCCTTGTAGTAATTTAAAGCCTCTTCGTAACGCTGCGCATCGTACGCCGCATCACCAAGGTTGTATAAGGCGTCGCTGATCTGTTCATCACTTTCTGCGTTGCTTAAACTTTCCTTCAGAGCACTTTCACCTTCCTCTGCCATTCCTGCTTCAAGCAGTGTTGAACCTAAATTGTACCAGCCTTCGTAACCTTCGGGATTCATTTGAACCGCCGATAGTAACGATTCAGCGGCACCCTGAAGATTGCCTTCTTCTTGCAGCTCTTTTCCTCGGTTAACGGCTTGATCGTATTCCCACGCAGTTCCCTCTTGAGGGAGTGTTGAAAGTGTGGAATCTGCATTCTGCCCCCACGCCACCTGGCTGCATAATAACAACAGTACAAGCGGGCCATAAGTGAAAGGAGAACCGATTTTAGTCGGTAGCATCAGGTACAGTAGGAGAAAGAATAAAGCTGGAAGTAAGAACCACTGAAATTGCGGCTCGTAGTCGATTGCGATTTCTTCGCTAATATCTGCTTTCTGTCCACTTTCGATAAATTCTTGAATGCCGCCTAAGGCTTGTTCGGTGCGGTTGCCGTCGAGGTACGTCGCGCCGAGGTCCTCGATAAGTTCGGCCAGTACCTTTTCGTCCCTTTTGGTAATGACGACCTCACCGTTTTTGTCTTTTTTATAGGTCGTTCCTCGGGTACTTTTCTTTAAAGGAATAGGTCCCCCGCTTTGGGTGCCAAGGCCTACCATCAGAATGTTGATGGGGAAATCAGGCAATTCTAAACCGCTGAGGGCCTCGTGGTCTTCGCCGTCGGTAAAGACAATGATAAATCTTCCTGCCGGCGAGGCAGGGTTAAAGTAGCTTGAGCCGTACTCCAGTGCGGCGGCAAGGTTCGTCCCTTGGGAAGGTACCGCATCCGGGTCGGCTGCATTGAGCGCCATTTTAGCAGCAACATAATCTGTGGTTATAGGCAGTGCAGGATAGGCACTTCCTGCATAGGCGACAATACCTACACGGTCGCCGCTTAACATTTCAAGCGAACGGGAAATCAGCAGCTTGGCTTTGTCCAACCTTGACGGGGCAATGTCCTCTGCAAGCATGGAGCGGCTCACATCGAGCGCAAAGATGACATCGGTCCCTTTTCGATTGACTTTTTGCTTTTGACCACCCATCTGTAGGTTGGCTAAGCTCAGCCCAAGAAAGAGCAAGGCCAGTGCGAGCAATGTATGACGGGTAAAGAATCGAATACTGCCGAAACGCTTTCTTTCTTGCTTGAAATCTAAACCGAGCTTGATCCAGGCACTTTTGCGCCATCTGTGGAACACCACTGCCGCAAGGAGCACCGCAAAAAATAAGACGGGTCCTAGCCAGAGAAGTTCAGGATGTTGCCATTTAAAAACCATTTAGAAAGCGGATTTTAGAAGTACAAAATTCAACAATAACTCTAGGCCAATTAAAACCAGTGCTAACCATACGAATAGGCTGTAATGCTCGGTGTATCGGTAAAATTGGAATCCTTCGATCTCGCTTTTTTCCAAGCTATCGATCAAATCGTAAATATCCTCTAAGCTTTCGCGGTCGGTGGCACGGAAATATTGCCCACCTGTAATGGAGGCAATCCGCTCTAAAAGGGCTTCGTCAATAGTTACCTGTTGCGGGCGGTAGATGATTTCTTTGGTCAGGGGATCGATAGCCACGGGCATTGAAGCGACCCCGTTGGTCCCAAGTCCAATGGTATACACTTTAATTCCAAGACTGGCACAGAGCTCTCCGGCCTGAATAGGATCTACCAAACCGGCGTTATTTTCTCCATCGGTAAGAAGGATCACTACCTTACTTTTTGCAGTGCTTTCGGCCAATCTATTGGCAGCGGTACTCAATCCCATACCAATGGCCGTACCGCCGTCGAGCATATCGTATTTCAAGGCTCTGATCTGTTCGTTAAGCAAGCTATGATCGGTGGTTAGCGGGACAGGGCTGTAGGCTTCGCCTGCATAAATGACCAGGCCAATACGGTCGACGTTTCGCCTGTTGACAAAATCGGTGGCAACATCTTTCAAGGCTTCTAGACGATTCGGTTTCAAGTCTTTCGCGAGCATAGATGCACTAATATCCAACGAGAGCATCATATCGACCCCAAGATTTTGCGAAGGTTGCTGAATGATTTCTGAGCTCTGAGGGCGTGCCATAGCAACACAGAGTGCGCCAAGGGCCGTCCAAGAGAGCAAGGCAGTAAAGTTCTTTATGGGTCCTGCAAGGGGCTGTTGAAGACCGTCGAGCAGCGAGAAGGTGAACTGCCCAAAACGCTTTGCACGCAGCAGGCCCATTCCCAAAGCAGCCAATGGAATGAGGGCAAGGCCGGCGAGCCAAAGCGGCTCGTTGAATTCCCAATTACTCCAATCCATCGTTCTCCTCTTTAGGTTTGAAATCCAATACTAGTTGCTCGGCGCGTTGCAAGCAATCGAGATGATCTTGAACCGTCATTTGACCTTTAGCGAATTTTACAAAATCAGCGCGCGTCATAATGAATTCGAAACGCTGTACATCTTCAGAAGTCCATCGCCCGCGGAGTGTGGCGAGGCTTTCGGAGGTGGTCTGTTCGCTCAACGGTAGGCCGGTTTGAACACTGAGGTAGCGTCGTAGGATGTCCGCGATACTTGTGTAATAACCTTTAGCGTCATTTTCCCAAGGCTGTTCTTCTCGGAGTCTCGCCAAAGCTGCCATGGTATCCGAAAACCAGTCTATTGCCACTAGGTCCTCTTCCTCGTATTTCGTTCCAGTATTGCGTGAAACGAGTCTATAGACGAGGTAGGCTAGAGCGAGTGCAAGCAGTATTCCCAAGAGATGAAGTTTGTAATGGCTGACCCAATGACCAAAGTTGAAATCAATGGCTTTGAGTGCTCGGTTCTCGGCACGTTCTAGTCCCTCTTCAGCAGGAATAAGGGTGGCTAAAACAGCTGTAGAATCTGTGGTGTACCTATCGCCCGTATACTCAAGAGTGGCTCGTGGTAACGCTAGTGTTCCTGAATCGACCACCAAGAATGAAATGGTTTGTTTTAGGTAATTGTCTACCGTATCTAAATCTTGCTGCAGCAGTAAAAGACCATCAACCGTATCTAGAGAAAAAGAAGTGGCGACGAGAGGATATTCCAGCGTGTATTCTACGATGTCACCAACCAAATATTGGGAAGAATCTGCTTGGGCACGGAGGACCGAAGGATCTATAGTGCCTAAGTTTCTCTGGCCTGCAGCGCTCAGCGCTGAGAGCAGGGCAGCAATGAATAATATATACTTGCGCATCATCTTGCCTTCGTCTTTAAATAATGCAAAAGCGGCGGAACGAAATCTTCATTCATTTCTACCGAAACAAGTCCAGCCCCTGAGCGCTTGGTGAGCGCATTTAGGGCCTCTTTCTTTTGTTTGTAGCGTTGTTTTAGGCCGGCTGAAAATGCTTTGCTGTTTGAATTGGTCCAACGCATCTTGCCGGTTTCTGCGTCGCGCATAGGTACGAGCCCCACTTTTGGAAATTCGACCTCTTTGTGCTCATAACTATGGACTGCACACAGGTCAAAGCGCTTGGCAGCGATTTTAAAGTTGCGAGCAGGTTCGGGACCTAAGAAGTCACTCATCAAGAATACATTGCTGTGGCGCTTCTGTATTTTCAATAGGTGCGCTATGGCGCCATCGACATCTGTCCCTTCACTCTGAGTCTCCCATTCGAGCAAGGTTTGTATGATGCGCATGACGTGTTTCTTTCCTTTTTTCGGCGGGATTACTTTCTCCACAGATCCAGCGAAAAGGATCAAGCCAATCTTATCGTTGTTGCCCAGGGCGCTGAACGCCAAGGTGGCGGCAATCTCTGTTTGCAAGTCTCTTTTACTGCGGTTTGAAGCGCCGAAGGAGGTACTTCGGCTGATGTCA
The DNA here is from genome assembly GCA_002430755.1 of Flavobacteriales bacterium UBA5939. Taxonomy (GTDB): domain Bacteria; phylum Bacteroidota; class Bacteroidia; order Flavobacteriales; family Schleiferiaceae; genus UBA10364. The sequence goes on from DJCX01000051.1 coordinate 5,301, forward strand.
ACGACTAGGTATAGGGTGAGCTCGCGTTCTTCTTCAAAGACTTTGATGTAGGGCGCGCGTTTTCGTGCAGTGACGTTCCAATCGATGCTTCGCACATCGTCGCCACTCTGGTAGGGGCGGACTTCGGCAAAACTCATACCTCGCCCTTTGAACGAACTTTGGTACTCTCCTGAAAAGAGTTGATCGCTCAGTCTACGCGTCTTGATTTCGATGCGTCGAACTTTCTGAAGTAGTGTTATTGCGTCCAATTCTTAGGTCTAATTATGGGACCATAAGTGTGTTTAAGATCTCTGTAACGATGGCGTCTTGAGTGAGTTCCTCGGCCTCTGCTTCGTAGCTAAGGCCAATGCGGTGACGCAGCACAGAAGGCGCTACGGCGCGAACATCTTCGGGAATCACGAAGCCGCGATGTCTTAAGAACGCATGACATTTCGCCGCCTTTGCCAAAGCAATGGAACCACGCGGTGAGGCGCCAAAACTTATTTTGTTGTCGAGTCCAGTGATGTTGAATTTATCTGGGAAACGAGTAGCGAATACAATATCGAGGATGTAGGATTCGATCTTCTCGTCCATGTATATACTGTCGACTGCCTTGCGAGCATTCAAGATTTGATCTGTACTAACTACTGCGTTTAGGGTGGCTAATCCACCATGGAGTTGGTTGCGCATGATGGTGCGTTCGTCTTCACGCTCTGGGTAAGTAAGGGTTACTTTGAGCAGAAAGCGGTCCATCTGTGCTTCAGGAAGCGGGTAGGTACCTTCTTGTTCAACCGGGTTCTGGGTGGCCATTACCAAGAACGGCTTTGGCAGCGGATAACTGTTTTCGCCAAGGGTTACTTGTCGCTCTTGCATGGCTTCAAGCAGGGCACTCTGAACCTTGGCCGGGGCGCGGTTGATTTCATCTGCCAAAACAAAGTTGCTAAAGATGGGCCCTTGTTTGGTTTCAAACTTGTGCTCCTTCATGTTGTAGATCTGAGTGCCCACAACATCCGAAGGGAGCAGGTCAGGTGTGAATTGGACCCTAGAGAAAGAAGCTCCAATGGTTTTACTGAGGCTGTTGATGGCTAGTGTTTTTGCCAATCCAGGCACACCTTCGAGCAAAATATGACCGTCGGCAAGGAGTCCGATGAGCAAGCCTTCGACCATGCCCTTTTGTCCAACGATGACCTTACTTAATTCGCTTTGCAGCAGATCGATAAAGGCGCTTTCGTTTTTTATCGATTCGTTCAATGCAACAATATCTGGCGCAGTTTCCATACGTATTGATTTTTCGTGGGTTCAAAAGAACGGAATCCGTCCTTTTTTAATGGTTAAAGGAGGGTTAAAATAGGTCTATTTATCCCAATCCCCGAGCGGAACGACATAGTTTTCAGCGATGCCGAAGTAAGTGCCGTTTTCAGCCAGCGAATAATGGCCGGTTAAAGCTCCGAACGCAGGCAAGATTCCAATCCAATCGTTGAAGAAAAACGCTTTCATTTTGACGCGGAAGCGCCCTTTGCCTTTTAGAGTGGCTCCAGGGTGTAAATGACCACAGATAAGCACTTTGTCTTCGTTTAATTCAGGATGGACGCGGCGAGCTCGGGCTTCGTCAAAAGAGCAGTTCTTGGAGAAATCCGACCCTGGCGGTTCGTGCAGGCAAAGGAAATTGCCTATGCTGTACTGGTCGTAGACAAGTAATTCAGACCAACTAGGCAGGTCGAAATCGTGGTTGCCTTTGACTAGAATAAAGGTTCGTTCGCTTCGGTCTTTGATGAAATCGAGGAGCTCGGAAGTTTCCTTGTTTTGGGCACCTTCGAACAGGTCGCCAAGGAAGATGACGGTAGAGGTTGGGTGACGATCTATGGCTGCCGAGAGTCGATTCATTCCAAATCGGTGGACAGCAATAGGAGTGGGGATGCCTTCTTTGCGGAATTGGCCCCCTTTACCCAAATGGATGTCGGATAGAAATAAGGTGTTGAGGTCTTCGACGTAGAGTGAACCGTCAAAGTACAAGCGACAAGAGTGGCCGCCGAACGTGTAGTCCAGCCACTGCTCCATTATTTGAAGACGCTGCGTTGAAAGAGGAACAAAAGTCCTACACCTACTGAGATGGCAGTGTCGGCGATGTTGAAAATAGGACGGAAGAAGGTGAAGAATTGACCGCCCCAAACAGGAACCCATTCAGGCAAATTTCCTGCATAAAGTGGGAAGTAAAGCATATCTACCACCTTTCCTTGCAGTACTGGTGCGTAACCTCCTGCCTCAGGCATGAACTCGGCCACGCGGCCTAGGGAGTCTGAGAATATGAGGCCGTAGTACAGGCTGTCTAAGACATTACCAATAGCACCTGCTAGGATGAGACTGATCCCCCAGGTTGCGACGTTGGTTGTGCCGGATTTGATGGTCGAACGGAGCCAATAAATGATACCAGCAATGGCGCCAATGCGGAAGATGGTCAGGGCTAATTTACCCGCGACACCGCCCAGTTCGAGGCCAAATGCCATTCCAGGATTTTCGGTGAAGTGAATGTAAAACCAAGGCGTGATTTCATAGCTCTGGCCCAAATACATAGTACTCTTAACCCAAAGCTTCACGAGTTGGTCTACCAGGAGAACCGCTAAAACGATGAAGGTCGCTTTTCTCAACGCTGCTTGAGTTTCGCTTCCATGCTCAATGTAGCGTGCGGCACCAATTTTAGACGGTCTGCCTCA
>DJCX01000029.1 GCA_002430755.1 Flavobacteriales bacterium UBA5939
GCCGCCAAATGAATGACCCCTTCCGGCTGGTATTTGTCAAACAATGCATCAACGGCTGCAGCGTCCACGATATCCACACGCTCAAACACATAATTTGGGGCACTTTCAATATCGCTCAAGTTCTCGAGGTTCCCGGCATAGGTCAGTACATCCACATTGATGATGCGGTATTCGCTGTATTTGTTTACAAACAAGCGAACGACGTGAGAGCCAATAAATCCGGCACCGCCGGTGATGATGATGTTCTTCATTCGTGTGGTTCTTATGGTTTACGAAACTAAGAATTTAAAGAGCAAAAGCGAATGTAATCAGCGACTTCAATAACGACGACCTTCTAAGAATAGTGGTATCTGCAGGAAATTACTTGGATGGCATCTTGGTGATAGCGGTATACAAGCCTATGCTCTCTTGTAATTCTTCTGCTCCAAAGACCTGCGAGGTCGTGCTTCAGTGCTTCTGGTTTGCCTACTCCTTCAAAGGGGGTGCGACGTGTACTTTCGAGCACTTGATTTAGCTTTTTAAGCACTTTCGTATCGTTCAAGGCCCAGTATTGGTAATCTGCCCAGGCACTCGGTGTGAAAAGGATTTTATTGCTCATTGACCTGCCATTCGATGAGTTTACCGTCCAACTCTTTCATACTGGCATATAGATGGTCGGCGTTCGCTTTCGATTTCAGCAAATGCATGGTCTCAAGCATTTGATTGTATTCTTCTATCGATAAGACTACAGCACCATTGCCTGTTTTACGCTTTAAAATGATGATTTCATTATTCTCTTCGACCTCATCGAGGTATTTTTTGAGGTCTTTTCGGAATTCCGAAAAATTGGCAGCGATCATAATTACGTACTTTATTAAGTACAAATTTAAGATAAGCTACGAGCTTCTCCAAAGAATGTGGAAAAGAGAAAGTTATCGACGGTAGTTTAGGATTGGAAAGGATTTACCATTAATCGTATTCCAAAGACCTACCTGCAGGACGGATTGATCCGTAGCCTGGACATTATTTCTTAGTCCCACTTGAACACCTCTCATTTGCAATGAACTATTAATAATGCCGAGTTGTACTCCATTGGTTTGAGCGGTACTGTTTCTAAACGAGATACTCAATCCATTCACTTCATAGTAATGACTACTGCCCACATTTAAAGCAATTCCATTCAATCGCTCACCTACGCTAACAAATCCAGAGACAGCTATTCCATTGACTACATCTGTTTGCGTTCCAAAAAGCGAGCATTGCAGCCCATTGGTGATAGACTTCGGGCCAATGTTTAGCAAGGGATGAGGTAGATACCCATAAGGTATATTATACCAATGGAAAAGTCCACCGCCAATTTGAAGATTAACCCCATTGGTGGTCTGATTGTAAGGAGCATTGCAAATAACATCATGTCCAATAACACCAATGGCCAAGCCATTAACGGTTTGCGCCTTACCGGGTTGGTAGGCTAGTAAGTATCGTTTAGGACCCGAAATAGTAGTGAGGTTGCTTGCCGAATCTGTGGAAAATGCTGGAGGATATAGACTATCCAGTTTAGAAATAGGCATAGTCTTAAGCGAGTCAATAGGCGCGTAGATATAGCCTTGCCCGAATAGCGGACTACTCATTAACAATACTACTATTCCTATGACATATCTAGACATGCTACAAGCTCTGCTCAAAATTCCAAGCATCACGAAGCATATCTTCTAAGCTTTTTCCTGGGGTCCAATTCAAAACGCGCTGTGCCTTTCCAATGTTCGCGTATACCGCAGGTACATCCCCAGCGCGACGTGGCGCTAGGCTATATGGAATAGCAATTCCCGTGGCGCGTTCAAAAGCATTTATCATTTCCAATACCGTCGATCCGTTGCCGGAACCTAGGTTGATTACATCAAAGCCTTTGGTTTTGCCGTCGATCAAATGTTGAACTGCTAAAATGTGTGCTTTGGCAATATCAATAACATGGATGTAATCGCGAATGCATGAACCGTCGCGGGTATTGTAATCGGATCCGAATACTTTTAATTCTGTACGCTTGCCAATGGCAGTTTCGGTGATATAGGGTACCAAGTGGTGCGGTTCGCCGTCTTGGAATTCGCCAATAATACTGGTAGGGTGGGCACCAATTGGGTTAAAATAACGCAAGCTCAATACATCTACAGTTCCGGTCGCTGCGGTATCTCGGAGGATTTCCTCACCCATTTTCTTGGTGTTGCCGTACGGGCTTTCCGCAGGTTGTACTGGCGCATTTTCATCTACATGTGGGTTTTCTGGAGTGCCATACACTGTGCAAGAACTCGAGAATACAATGTTGCGAATGCCGTGGGCCTCCATGCTTTGAAGCAGGTTAACAGTACTCAACAAATTATTGTGGTAGTACTTCAGCGGCTTATCCACGCTCTCATTAACCAATAGAAAGGCAGCAAAGTGAATGACCCCTGAAATATCCGGGAACTCTTCAAAAATTGCATCTACGGCATCGCGGTCGCAGAGCTCAACTTGTCGGAAGGTGATTTCCCTACCCACGATTTTTTCAATGCGGTCTTTTACTTCGATAGGACTCTCACTGAGGTTGTCGATAACGACAGGTTCATACCCTGCGGCAATCATCTCCACCACGGTATGAGAACCGATGTAGCCTAATCCGCCTGTGATTAATATTTGGTTCATGGTTTGGTTACTTTCTTTTGTAGGCTTTGAAGTCTCTGTGTTCTTTTCGGTACAGTCGGTCTTCCGGTAAACTCTTAAACCACGCGTAGGTTTTCTCTAATCCTTCAGCGCGCATCACCTTTGGTTCCCAGTCCAGAAGGGACTTCGCCTTACTGATATCTGGTTGGCGCTGCATCGGGTCGTTTACAGGCAGTTCTTTATAGATGACTTTCTGATCAGTTCCCGTAAGCTCTATAATCTCTTCGGCAAAATCTGAGATGGTAATCTCGTGCGGGTTGCCAATGTTCACCGGCTCGGCATGGTCGCTCATGAGCAAACGGTAGATCCCTTCAATAAGGTCGTCTACATAACAGAACGAGCGGGTTTGTGAGCCGTCGCCAAAGATGGTAAGGTCTTCACCGCGCAATGCTTGTCCGATAAATGCCGGCAATACACGGCCGTCGTTCAATCGCATTCTAGGGCCATAGGTATTGAAGATGCGTACAATGCGTGTTTCTAAACCGTGGTAGGTGTGGTAAGCCATGGTCATGGCTTCCATGAAGCGCTTGGCCTCATCGTATACGCCACGCGGTCCCACTGGGTTTACATTGCCCCAATACTCTTCCGTTTGTGGGTGAACCAAGGGGTCGCCGTACACCTCCGAAGTAGAAGCCACGAGGATGCGTGCCTTTTTATTTAATGCCAACCCCAACAGATTGTGTGTCCCGAGTGAACTCACTTTCAATGTCTGAATCGGAATCTTTAAGTAATCAATAGGAGAGGCCGGTGAGGCAAAGTGGAGGATGTAGTCCAATTCACCCGGAACGTGCACGAAGTTGCTTACGTCGTTGTTGAAGAAGGTGAACTTTGGATGACCCATTAGGTGCTCCAAATTCTCCATGTTCCCCGTAATGAGGTTGTCCATGCCTAGTACATCCATGCCTTCGGCTATGAATCGGTCACAGAGGTGTGATCCTAAAAATCCTGCAGCTCCTGTGATGAGTACTCTTGGCATTGCTTATGCTTTTTCAGCGATGTTCTCGCCCATTCCTATTCCGTAGTAATCAAAACCTG
>DJCX01000097.1 GCA_002430755.1 Flavobacteriales bacterium UBA5939
GTGCTCGCCCTTTTTGATGATGAGAAACTTTGGTCCCATGGTCATGATCCTCTTGGCACCTTTGACCAGGCTGTATTCGCCGGACATCTGACGCGCTTCTTCATCGTTGATGGTCAGGACATCAACGCCTTTCAACGCTTCAACAAGATCGTCCCAACAGTTGTCCATCCAGAAATTCATGGTATCAAGAACCACCAATTTTGGACGCTGTGGCAACTGATCCAAAACCTGCTGCTGAATAGACGGCATGAGGTTACCAAGCATCAAATATTTCGCGTCTTTGTAGGCCTCGGGAACGACCGGATTGAAATCTGCCAACACATTGAGTTGAGTGTCAATGGTATCGCGGGTATTCATATCTGTATGGTACTTCCCGCTCCAGAAAAACGTCTTGCCGTCCTTGATAATTTGAACCCCGTCGAGATCCGCTCCCTTCGACTTCAATAGGTCGAGGTGTTGCTGTTCAAAATCGGCACCTACAACGGAAACGATATTGCTTTTTTCTACGTGGTAACTCGCGCTCAAAGCGATGTAAGTAGCTGCACCACCAAGGATGCGATCCGTTTTTCCAAAGGGTGTTTCCAAGGCATCGTAAGCCATGGTTCCAACAGTTAATAAGCTCATCTTCTGGGTTATTTGATGGGGCAAAGGTAAAGGGGTGTAATTTGTTGCACAAGGTGGTAAACTAAAAAAGCCGCGCAATCGCGCGGCTTTCAAAATAGGTTCGAAGTTTTCCTAGTCTGCGTACACGGAATGAATGCGCTGATAGACTACTCTAGCACCAAAGCCCTCTGGCATAATTTCATCCATCTTGCTACTGTTTACAACATCTTCCCAGCCGTCTAAATCGTTGGGCAATAAGACTCCTCCACAGTGCTGTATGGCATCAGAATAGGTGTCGAAACCATCTATCGTTAAAACCGTGGCGTGCTTAGACGTAGCCGGGGCCAGAACGCGGTATAACTCCCAGCTTTTAGTAGGAATATTACCTTCCTGAGAATGACGTTTGAACCATGGCCCCCAAAGTGTTTTGTTTTCATCAATAAAGGCTTGAATATCATCCGGTTGGCCGTAGTTCCATACCCAATATTTATTTCCTCCATTGAACCAGTATGCCTCAGATCTTACAATCATATCTCCGACAGTACTTGACATACCTTCTGTTGAAGCTTCTTCAACGGAAACTGGAAGTGCCTCCATAACATCGCTTGTCCAAATGTTCTCATCAAAGTCTTCAATACTTGAGAAAACATTGGCAAAGACGTAATTGTGGTTTCCTCCTTGATCCATTCTCTTTGCTAGGACCCAGCCCAACATATCGCCTTTATCCATAGCGGCTTTTGCCACTTTGGACCAATATTCAATTTCTCTACGCTCAAATTCCGCGGATTGAGAGGGATCTACCTGTCTATACTGCATGTAGATGTAAACTGTTTCCTGCGCTTTAGCGGGAATTGCCATTGTCAGAACAATGGCGAGTAACATGATTTTTTTCATATCTAATTGTTGTTGGTTACAAAACAATTAGGCTAGCGGTTTATTGGTATGCTTGAATATACAAATAATTGATATGTAATTGTTTAGATGCATATTATCCGAACATTATTTCTCATAGGGTGTTATAACAAATATGAAAACCGCCCTGTTTCTAATTACCCTAACCTGGTTCACAGTTGCCCACGGACAAAGTATCGTAGAAATTCCCGCAGATAGCCGCGTGACCATAGGCTATCCGGATTCGGAGGATGCGGCACTGGTATTGAAAAATAAAGGCAGTCAAGGAATTGACGTAGCGACAGTCAATAAAGTCAGTGGGGTGCAGATTAGCGGCTTTGGTTTGGGTCCATTTGGAAAGGCGACAGTGGCAGTTGGTCCTCTAGACCTTCTAGAATTGCGTAACGCATCGGGCGAAGCCGTTCGCTTGAGCTATGAGATTACCAAAGCTGTAAAGAATGAAGTGAGCGAAGATGAGCGCTACATAAGCTTCACGTTGCGAAACGAAACATTGAAATCCATTCCGCTGGTTATTCCAGGGGTAATGAATCCAAATTTGAGCCCACAATCGAACTCTGGGGTGCGATTAAAGATTGGGCAAGAAATAAAATACAAAAAAGGCGGTAGAGCCCGTCTGCTCTTAGTTGTGGACCATTCCATTAAAGAGGGTGATGTGCTGTTTGTCGGAGAACGTATAGCTCAAGTTAACGATTAGACATAGTAGATTTTACTAAACTTCAGCTTGCTAGTGCGGGGGGCCTTAGGTTCTCCGCACTTTTTGTTTGTAGATAGTGTGGCAGACTTGCTCTTAATGGCTGGATGGTAGACCCTCAATATTTTTGAAAGCCAAATCCAAAAAAAAATTCTCAAGTATTGTGGGAAATTGGGGATTGCCGTATTATTGCAGCCCGATTTGAAAGAATCGGACACATAATTCCTCCTTAGCTCAGTTGGTTAGAGCATCTGACTGTTAATCAGAGGGTCCTTGGTTCGAGCCCAAGAGGAGGAGCAACAAGAAAGCCCAGCACTAAGTGTTGGGCTTTTTCTTTTTGCATACAATTTGCATACAAAATCGGCCCAAACCACCCATAACAGATGCAAGCCAAGAGGAAGTTTAATCCTACTGAAGCAAGTCTTTGATATAGTAAGAGTATCTTTAACTCTATGAAAAAATACTTCCTTTCTGCTCTACTCACTGTAGGTTCCTTTTTAGGATGGTCGCAGAGCCTTCCGTTCGATTTTGAAAGTGCTACCTCCGGGATGACCGGTTACGATGGCGCCACGTTTACCATCGTCAACAACCCTGATACTGCGGGAAACAGCAGCAGTAAGGTTGCGAAAATTGTGAAAGTCAATGTAAATGATCTGTGGGCTGGTGGAAAGATTACTTCGGTATCCTCGTTGGACTTTAGTACCTCAGCAAGTAGTGTGCTTTCGATGAAGGTATATACTACTGAACCTGTGGGAACGGTTATCAAAATAAAATTGGAGTCGCCATATACCTCTGAAGTAGATGCCGTGACTACGGTGAGCGGCGCTTGGGAAACCTTGACTTTTGACTTTGGTATTCCAGCCCCTGCGGGAAGCGTAGATCTCGTAATTATGCCACAGCCACACACCAACGGTGGTGGAAATACTTTTTACTTCGATGATATCGAGCAGAAGCCTGGACTTATTGCCACGCCTAGGCTCGGTCCTCCAATCACCTTTGAGTCCGGCACAAACCCGAGACACCTATTTGACTTTGAAAGTGCCATTTCAGATGTTGTGCCGAACCCGGACATTAGTACCGCAAATGGAAGCGCTATGGTTGGGAAAATCACGCGATATCTAGGCGCTCCGTGGGGCGGTAGTAAGATTGAGTTTGTCAATAATCTAGACTTTACCAATCACCCGCAGATTACCATGAAGGTTTGGACCAATGCTGCCATAGGAACCTATGTAACCTTGAAAGCAGAGAAGCCGTTTTGGGGCGAAGAGCGCAGTGTTCAAACGACCAAAACAGGAGAATGGGAAACCCTTACGTTCGACTTTACAAATGCCCCTACGGACATGAATGTCCTCGCTTTTATGTTTGATTTTGTTGCAGGCAGTAGCAACGTCGGAGACGGAAGTGCCGGCTCTACCTTTTACTTCGACGAGGTGAAGTACGCCAATGTACCCTTAGGAAGTAATGAGGGGTTAGAATTGGCCACAATTTCTGTATATCCAAATCCGGCTTCGGACCGCTGGACGTTGTCTAATCCGGCACTCTCCATAACCGAGGTCCTTTTATTCAGTATTGACGGCAAACTTTTGGCGAAAGTTGAGCCAAAAGACGACGGTGCTGTAGTAATTGATGCTAGCTTGTACCCTACTGGCCTCTACCTGGCCAAGGTCATCACAACTGCCGGCGAGGCAGTGCTTAAGCTGCATAAGGATTAATTATAAGGCCCCTTCGCCCCTGAGGATGGAACGACTGAAGCTGCGATTATGCCTACTAATGTTCTTCGCTGCCCCTACCCTGGTTAGTGCACAGGACTCGTTGGCCGAAAAGTCGCCGATCTACATCAGATACCTTGAAAATATGCTGGGTCCGCAGAAGGATCCGTCAGCACCTCAGCTGATTAATTACCCGGCCATTGCCTATGCTCCCGAGACGAGTTGGGAGATTGGGGTGAGTAGCCTTTATGTCTATTCCGCGAATCGGAACCTTGAGAACCGCCTGAGCGAGGTAAAGGCCTACACCTTTTTCACCCTTGAAAATCAATACGGCTTCTGGCTTGATCATGCGTTATATACCGATTTAAACAAATGGTTTTTCTACGGTCGCGCACGGTATCAAAACTTCCCGCTCTTCTACTACGGGATAGGCCGAGAAAGCCCCTCAGAATACACAGCGCTGATCGATGGGTCGTATAAACTATTCCGCGAGCGGTTGCTGCGCGAAACCTTACCATCGTTGTACTTTGGATTAGAACTTGACTTCCAGAGCTTGAACCGAGTGAGCTATGTGGATACGCGACCAGATTTTGAGTTTCCGGAAGTAGGCACCATGGGATCGACCAATCTAGGCATTGGTCTCGGTTTGCTGTACAACAACATCCATAATGCCATGAACCCCCGTGAAGGGCTGTATAGCGAATGGGCCTTTATGAATTACAGCACCTCGATAGGCAGTGATTTTGATTTTTCCAGCTACATCGTAGACAATAGAATTTACCGCCCAGTAAAGGAAAATACTGTATTTGCCGCTCAGGTTTATGGCCAATTTACCCGTGGTGATGCCCCTTTTAATATGCTATCCCTGATGGGTGGAGAAAGCTTGATGCGGGGATATTATTTAGGACGTTACCGCGATAAAAACCTACTAGCCGGCCAGGTCGAATACCGCATCCTACCCTTTTCTTTTTCCAAGCGCTGGGGAGCGAGCGTTTTCCTTGCCGCAGGCCAAGTTTATGGAGACGATTTTGGATTTGAATGGGATGCGTTTCTACCCACGGGCGGAGCTGGTGTTCGCTACCTCATCTTCCCCGACAAAGACATCTACACAAGGATTGATATTTCCTACACCAGAGAAGGAAGTGGTGTGTACTTCTTCATAGGCGAAGCGTTTTAGAAAAAAAACCCCCTTCTTTCGAAGAGGGTTTGTGAAAGTTTAGAATTGGCTTCTATTACTTCAAACCACTTAATGGAATGAAAGGAGCCTTCACCCAAGAGACAAACTTGTCTGCAAGGCCGTAGAAGAAGCTGTATACTGCTAGAGAAACGTATAGTTGGATCAACATAATGATTACTCCAACAAACGCCATACCTGCACCTACTAACCCTTCTATAGTCCAGCCTGCACCTGCGTAGGCGTCAGACATGATTTCCATGCCGTATAGACCAGTGAATAGTTCTGCGATAGAATCTAGGCCTACCATACCTGCAAACGTACCGAGTACAGTCATTGGTAGATCAGCAACTCCAGCTGCTAGATTTAGGCTGTGTGAATATGTAAATACATCTGCATTCACAACGTAAGAAACAACGCCTACCACTGCTGTGAAGAACGCGCTCATGGCTGCGAAGTAACCAACCGCCTTAATGTTTGTGATAACGAGATCCTTAAATACGAACCCTACCGTATCACTCTTAGAAGCAGTAAGCTCATCGCCCGCATTGCGAATGATCTGAGCAAGTGGAAAAGCAGCGTAGATGTAAATAAGTGTCGCAACAGCGCTACCTACTTTAGACAATGCGCTTCCTTCTCCCGATAGTGCATCAATACCGCCTGTAACTACACCGTAAAGCATAGAAATAAGTACTGCAAAGGCAACTACCTTGTAAACAAATCCGAGCCAAGCTTTCGCTGAATCCTCAGAGCTGCTAATTACTTCGTTCCAATTGTTTCTTGGAAGCATCCCGTTCACCTTATCAGGAAAATCGAGGACTTGATTCACATAGTTAATCATAGTTTCATGTGTTTTTTAAGTGTTAACGGAGAAGAAGGTATTAAAAATCCACTCTGATTTCTGAACTAAACCTTGTTTCTAGTGTTTGAAGCTGCTTGAAAAAACCTACGAAAAACAAGGATAAAGTGTCTTTATGGCCCTTTATTACTAGGGTTCGGCTTAGTCGCTTACGAGAAGAACTTCTGTTAGTTTAGTGTGAATAATTTCGATTTTGGGCCATTCAAACCCTCTGAATTTTAGACTTTTCGCGGCAATTTGGCGCTTTTGCCTCCCTAAAAACGTCAAATTACAGATCCAGTCTCGTTCTAATCACGAGAAATTAAGGGGTGAACAGGCGTCTTAATCGATAGATGCGTTTACACATATACAAAGCACAAAAAAAGCGCCCCGAAGGACGCTCTTTTTATACCGCTCAAAGCAATACTACCCCAATGGCTTTAAGCAGGTAATTTTAGCTTATTAGTTTGGTCAAAAGGTATCGTTTTGAATCTATTTCTATGTTTCATTTTGACCCAATACACTTCATGGGCCATAACCCTATCCTTTGTACCTTGAGTCCCAATGAGAACAAACAGCCCATACTTGCTTTTTGCGGCACTGCTTTTTTCAATCGGCTTAAGCGGTCAAAAACTCGTGGTCTTAGGTACGCTTCAAGATGCGGGCTCACCTCAGTTGCTATGTGAAAAGGAATGTTGTGCCCATCCAAAACCAAACGACTACGTGTCCTGCCTTGGCGTGATAGATTCAACACGTGCGCTTCTCTTTGATGCTACACCTGATATAGTTCCTCAGCTCTCTGAGCTCTTAAATAGGTCTGGCACAGATCGCTTTTCCATTTTCTTAACCCATGCGCATGTAGGGCATTACACCGGACTAATGCACCTTGGCAGAGAAGCCGCCAACACCAAAAAGGTACCTGTGTACGCCATGCCAAGAATGCTGGAATTTCTAGCTAAAAACGGTCCTTGGAATCAGCTTTTAAAACTTCAGAATATCGTGCTCAACGGTTTAGAAAACGGAGTGCCTAGAACTTTAGATAATGGCGTCAATGTTGAACCTGTCCTCGTGCCGCACCGTGATGAATACTCAGAGACGGTAGGGTATTACATCAAAGGGCCAAACAAAACAGCCTTGTACATTCCTGATATCGACAAATGGACCGTATGGGAGGAGAATATCCTCGGCCTTGTTCCTACAGTGGACTACGCTTTTATTGACGGTACCTTTTTCGCAGATGGCGAGATTCCGAGACCGATGTCAGAGGTGCCGCACCCGTTCATCTCTGAAAGTATTGCACTACTAAAACACTTGCCCGAAACCGAACGAAAGAAGGTCTACTTTATTCACCTTAACCACAGCAACCCTGCACGAGAGGCAGATTTTGAAGGTCGGAAAGCGGCGGAAGCGCTCGGGTTTCACTTCGCCGAATTTGGCTTAGAGGTAGATTTGTAGACAAATGTCGTGTTAATGACGGGAGGACAAATCACATTTTAATACCCATACTTTTTACTTTTGCCTCATGAAATTAGGTGAACAGATAAAAGCAACACGTGCCGCACAAGGAGTAACTCAGAAATCTCTCGCGGAAGCTTCCGGGCTCACCGAAAGAACCATACAGCGCATCGAAAATCATGAGGTAGAACCTTCTGCCCATTCATTACGAAGAATAAGTCATGTTCTCGGGGAGGACTTCCTCACGGCAAAAATGAAACAGCAAAGACGTCTGCAACGCCTCTTTAGTGGTATCATTGCTATTTGGACATTGGCCGTTGCCTACAATGTCTTATTCTCTCCTTTTGATTGGACCCAAAGGTGGTATGAAGTCCTCATTTGGTTCTTTTGCCTGATCGGTGTGGTCAGTGGTGAAATTCAATTCGCTTACCCTAGAAAAAAGTAAGTACTTGAAATATAGGTATCTTTGTAACAATCACAACGCTAATGAAGAACCACATTTTAGGCTTTTGCCTCCTAGCCGCCACCTTATTTTCGACAGCTTCTAATGCCCAAGATTGGGAAAAACGCCACGCCTTCGCCAAAGCCTATTTCGGTGCTGGGGCGTATTACATCCCCACCCTTAATCCGGGCACTGTATTGGGTGTCGACGGCAACCTACAATCCTTTGAGAAAGCCGCATTTATGACCCCCGCAGTAAATATTGGGGCGACCCATTTCTGGGGGCACGCAGATTTCTATGTAAGTATCACGACCACAGACGTCACTTTTGGTGAAAACACTATTGAAAACAACTATCGTTTAGGAACCTTTACTGGGCTTCGCTTGTACCCCTATCCTACCGAAGTGGGTAAGGTGCGCCCTTATGTAGGTTACGCGTTCTCGCCCTACCGCTATAAGCAAGTCAATGCTAGCGGTGAAGAGTTTAAGCACACGGCTGTAAAGTCCATGTACAATGCAGGCTTGGCATACCAACTGCCTAGTGCCTACATCACTTTAGAATACGGCAGAACAGCAAACCCTGATTTTGACACCTACCTTTCAAGGACTCTAACAGGATCTGATGCCTTCCCTGCGAGCATGTTCCAGATGGGGATCAACTTCGCCATTGAAACGACAAGTCCTTCTGCGGCGCCAATGAATAAGAAGGCCAACGAAATCTTTGCCGCTTCCAACGCGAATGGATTGTTCGTAGCAGCAGGACCTTCGTCTGCTTTCCCTATCCAAAGCTCTTCCTATGTTACCGATTCCCGTCCTTATCTAGACGACATGAGCATGCCGCTCATCTTCCCGGATTTTGCGGCGGGCTACCACTTTACCAAATCGGACTTTATCGTAGCAGCGGCATCAAGACGCACTATTCAAAAGCGCAGTGCCTTCAACTATACCTCAAGACTTCAGCGTCACAGTCTGAATATTGAAGGGTATAAGTTTCTCTTCGATTACCACGGCTTTGTACCCTACCTCGGGGCAGGTATTGGACGCGAAAATCTAGAACTTACCCGCACAGAGTTTGGCAACGATCTGGATCCTGTCACCGAACAAATCTGGAGCCCAAACATTGTCTTCGGATGGGATATTCGCCCGAGCGTCAAAGGCGATTGGTGGATTTTAAGAACGAATCTTCGTTATTACCCAACGTTACAGCTTGAACTTGCGCAGGGAGCTTTGAGCCAACAACATCTCGAATTCAACTTCATCCAGCTGGTGGTTTATCCCCAGCGCTTACAGAAAATAATGAAGGGCTTCTAGTGGCCGTACATCTCTAGACGCCAATCTTCTCCTTTTTCAGCTTTGTAGGACTTTAATTCTGCCCAAAGTTGCGCTACCACCTCCGGGTGGTCGGCGCTCACGTCGTTATCGTTGCGCAGGTCAACATCAAGATCAAACAGCTCTAGTTCGCCCTTGGTTTCGTGCCAACGCAAGAACCACTGTCCCTGGCGAATCCAGTACCCATTAACGTGGTCTCCCATGACGTTCTTCGGGTCGTCACTTCTTGTAGTAATCACGTTTCCGTAGACGCTGGAGCGCAAGGTTTCCTTTTTACCCTCCAAAATGCTGCGGTAGCTTTTACCATAGAAGTTTGAAGGAACCTCAACACCAGCATAATCCAAAATAGTTGCGGGTAAATCGGCACTGTGAATCAACGCCGTAGTGGAAGTGTTTGAAGCGATTTTCCCGGGGTAGGAAAAGATGATAGGCGAACGGAAACTCATGTCATAAATAGACCCCTTCCCTTTGTCGCCACCGTTGTGTGACCGCATAGGATCGTCCCAAAACTCTTGGTCAGGATCCTGCTCCCACCCATTGTCATTCACATAAACAATCAATGTATTCTCATAAAGGCCCTTCTCCTTGAGATGAGCCACCAATTGGCCCCAAGCATCATCAAACCAGGTACAGTTCGCGTAATACTGCTTGGCCGATTCTGTCATGTCCTCGTCCTTGTACAAATCGTAGTACTGCTGCGGCGCATCAAACGGATAGTGCGGCAATGAGGGAGCGAACCACATGAAAAACGGCTGCCCTTTGGTCTCCTCCAAAAAGTCATAGGCCGGTTGATTCGTCACACGCGCTAGGTCCATGCCTTCACCGCCCATGTGCTCTAAAAACCAATTCTTTGTCTTCTGATCGCTTTCCATCCAGCCCTTGGTCATGCCGTGCGTAAAACCGCCATTTTCAAAGGTGTATTCCCACCATTTACCCCCTTGAAAGCTCACATAGCCCTTTTGCTTTAATAATGTGGGCAGTGTTGCAAAATTGGCCATGTGTTTTGCACGCAAATCAAACTCCCTGGTGAACCCGGCGATTGAATCTTCTGGAATGCTCAGTGCATTAATCAGTGAATCTCTCTGTACGCCTGCAGCGCGGTAATAATCGATAGGCAACATCCCGTTAAGCAACGTCTGAAGGGACGGTCGACAATGGTTGTCGCTCACATAACCGTCCGTTAACAGCATGCCCGAGGCGGCTAAAGTATCCATGTTGGGCGTGTGCACATAATCCGCACCCATAAAGCCGAAATAAGGATAGCCCTGATCATCGCCTACCAGCATGATGACGTTTGGTAAAGTAGTATCGGCTTGAGCGTTCTCTTGTTTACAAGAAAGCACGGCGAAAAAGGAGAATGCGAAAAGAATAAATCGGCTCATTGTCCTAAAATAAGAAAAGGTAGGGCCTCGAATTCATTTTTCGAGGTTTTTAAGCCCGCTATGTTAAGTTCTTGTAAACAAATTACTGATTATCAATATGTTACACTCATTTTGTGTATCTTAAAGAGAATAAAACCACGTAATATGAAAAGATTTATGATTGTATGTATGACGTTTGCGTTATGCATTGGAGCTTCGGCTCAAGACAATTTTTCCTTTTGGAAAAAAGACCGTGCTTATGCTGAAAATGCATTTAGCATTAACACTGCTGGGCCTATTCCTTCCGTAGGATTTCAGTTTGACCGTCAACTCTCTAAAAAAACAACCTTGTCGGTTTTCTACGGGGAGGCAAATCCTGTTGACGACATTGAATTTGAGGAAGGTGGCGTTACCTACTCTGGGATATTTGCCGATGAAAGCAGCTGGTCGGGAATGATCATTAGTTATCGTCCAATTGAGGCACTCCAAGCTTTTAGAGTAAGTGCTGGATTAGGGGTAGGCTCTTTGAATGGCTTCTTAGACGATTCTGATGGTAATAGCTATCACTGGGTCGATGGAGGAGCTTTTACCTTCACTGGTATTGGATATGGTCTGCGTCCAGTGAAAGGCCTTCGTCTTGGCGTAGATATTGGAGTAATTAAAACCGGAGGAGGTATAGTGACTACCAATGGGCTCACTGCGGATGCTAGCGCTAGAGCATTTGATCGTCAAATAGATTTTGCGGGCGGATGGTATCCCAACCTCCAATTCACTGCAGGTTGGGGATTCTAATCTTTAGAAAACAAAGCCCGGCGCGATGCGCCGGGCTTTTTTCTGTTTTAAGTTTCACCTACTCTAGGCTGTAACTTCAATCTTATCTGAAAGAATCAAGTAGATCGCTATCAGCGGCAATGCCGCTAAAAGCCCGTGAATGTACATGGCAAATTGAGGTATATAGTCCACAGTTGTTGCATAGTAAACAGCAAAACCATTAATCACAGTAAGAGAAGCGTTAATCTTCACCCCTGCACTCTTAGCGAGCTTGCTTCCATCGTACTTAACTTTGTTTGGGATAGCAACGATTGCCTGTATCATCCAAAGAGAGGCCATTGCCAAGTTTTCTGGATTGTTTGTTTCAGAGAACAAACCGAATTGGTCCCAAACAACAACAATACCGAATACAAAATATCCAACATTGTATAGGACACGGTTCTTCGTAAATACTCCATATAAAGTAACCAAGACTCCAAGGAGCACAATTATCATTGTAATCATAATAATCTGTCCTTTTAGTTCTTAAATCTTCCCAATCCAAAGCCACAAGCAGCGCCTAGAACAGCACCCATGACCGCGGAAATTACAGTATCTAAAGCCGCAAAGTTTAAGTCCATGGTGTTGTACATGGTAAGCATCTGTGTGTTGAATGCTAAAAACAGCAATCCCATAAACCATGCACCTGCTTTTGCGCCAGATGCAGGAGTAGAAATACCCATGCGATCAAATGAAATTGTTGTAAACAGTGAGATCACAATCATATTAGCTAATCCCATAGTCATGTCCGGTTCGGCCTTCATTGCATCAGGAAATGCTGCTGCCATTTCTGCCATGGCGTCCATGTAATACAAGGCGCCGCCTACGGTGAACATCACGAACCCCGCAATTACAACCACTAAAGTGGTAAGTACAATTTTTTTCATAGTGTAAAGAGTGTTTGTTTGTAGTTTAAGTTACTGATTTTAAGACACTAAGTGTTATGCTAATGTTGTTTTTTAGACAGCCGCTAAGTTTTAGCGAGTTTGTACCTTAGAACTCTCAAAAAACATACGCTATGAAAAGCTTGAATGAAAATTGGTTTGCATTTACCCTGATTGCCGTGATTTTCGGAATTCTAGGATTCTTACTAGGCCGTACTACCGGTCACCACGGACCCAAAGGAATGCCGCACATGATGATGGGCGAAGGACACGTTATGAAGAAAGCCATGTTCATCACAGACGAAGGAGAAGTTCATGATCTTATGGGCGATCTTGATGTTGATGTAATCGACAAAATTGACGTTATAAAAGGAGAAAACGGTGAAATCACTGTGACTATTGATAGCCTCGATGTAGAAGGCATGGAAGGTGAGGCGAAGGCTAAAGTTCGTGTCATCACAAAGAAAATCTCCAGCGAAAAATAGTGCTCAGCTATTGGGAGAAATCAACATTACGCCATTTTGATTTAGTGGTTGTGGGCGGCGGTATTGTAGGACACTTTACCGCCTTGTTTTATGCCCAAAAGAACCCTACACACCGCGTTGCCATTCTTGAACGCGGCCTTTTCCCGAGCGGCGCGTCGACGAAAAACGCCGGCTTCGCTTGCTTTGGCTCCATTTCGGAACTCGAGCACGACGTCGTTTCCATCGGCAAAGAGGCTACCGCAGTACTAGTTATGAAACGCTACAATGGCCTTAAGCTACTCCGGGAAACATTGGGAGATGAGGCTATTGATTACCGCGAAGTTGGTGGATACGAGATGTGCTTCGAGCTGCCCAATCAAGAACGAATTGACTTCTTTAATGATCTACTTGAGCCCCACTTAGGCGCCCGACCTTACACCATAGAACCGCCGGAAGGCTATGAGTTTTCGACCAAAGTCACCCGTTTGATCAAAAACGCTCTTGAGGGCACCGTGGATACCGGTAAAATGATGGCCGCCTTGCAGCAGAAAGTGGCACAGGCCGGGGTGCTCACATTCACCCAAAGTTCCGTTGAAGAACTCGAGAATACCAAAAAAGGAAAAGTGGTCCATATCCACAACCCAAATGGTACTGTTGCATTTTACACCCGCCAAGTTGCCCTCTGTACCAATGCCTTCAGTCGCAAGTTTCTCACCGACGAAGAACTAGAACCTGGGCGCGGACTAGTCTTGGTAAGCAAGCCGCATCCTGCCTTTCATTGGGAAGGATCTTTCCATTACCACGACGGATACAACTACTTTAGAACAATAGATGGAAGGCTTTTATTAGGCGGAGGGCGACATCTTGACAAGCCAGGTGAAACTACCCTTGAGCCTGGGGTCAATTCCACTATCGAAAAGGCGCTTAAAGAAGATATAGCCTCACTTATAGCTCCTGGAGTCGCTGTCGAGATCGACTACATGTGGTCTGGCGTAATGGCTTTTGGTTCGAGTAAGCAGCCTGTGATTAAACGAATAGACAACCACCTAGTTGCCGGCATACGCCTTGGCGGAATGGGCGTGGCTATAGGCGCACAAGTTGGCTTAGATCTTGCTAACGAAATGTGTTTATAACTCGTTGAATAACAAATTTTTAATTCATTTTCTGGTTACACTCAGTTAATAGTTGGGGATGGTCGTTTCGTACTTTGCTGAGAGAAATATGTTTATTATGACTGCTATTAAAACTGATGCTGACACCTTCATCAAAAAGCGAATGATGGCTTATTTGAAAGATCAGGGTTATAACTTTTACCAAAGTGCCACCTTACTCAAATTAAGCGACGATGAAAGGTCTGAAATGAGCCGCTACTGGACCGAATAATCTACAGTCTGTAGCCTACCGTCATGGTGTGGTAGTGTGGTGCTGATAGCGAGAAATTATGCTGGTAGAAATACCCAAAGCTCACCTTGCCACCAAGCATTTTATTGCTGCTTTCCGCACCTATTCTTAGCCTCCGACTTAAGTTCCCGTTTACTGACCCCAAGTATTCGGAGTAGATTGTTGGGTCCCATTTCCAGTCTCTAAAGTTTTTGGTGTACGCCCCGCGAATACGTAAATCCGTGCGGTCTGACCCCCCTCCTGAGATTACAGTACGCTGCTGGATTCCATAGCGCATGGAGAATTCATCACGACCCAGATCATAGTCTTTTGTGGCGTTCAATCTGAAGCGAATGCGCTGATTGGTGCCTTGCGTCGCGCCTACATCGTCTAAGATTGCGTAGTGACGAAACTCCGTGGAATAGCTGAATGATTTGCTCTGCTTCTTGGTTACTTGTAGTTCGGTGATCCAACGGTCCATGCCCTCGTCTCCTCCGACGTTTCGGTAGAGTCCGCTCAGGTCTATATCAATTCCTTTTACCGGCTCTATTCTATAGGTCAGTTTCGTCCAAACACGATTGTCTGTAACTGTTTGCGCAGTGGCTCCAAATGCAGCCAGGACAAACCCAATGATGAAAAGATTCTTACACTTCATAAACCACGATAATTTGTGCCTTCCCTTCAGCGTGGTCAATCTTAGAAATGTGGTGTTTTACAACGACCACTCCCATATTTTGGGCGAACTCATTTACGCGCTCTTCAACGACCTGCTCGGAAAGATTCTCCGAAGGTACAACCAGTGATACCTTCTTAGTCGTGCGTTTAGTCTCACTTGGCTTTTCCAACATGAAGCGTTCGAGTATATAGATACATCCTAATACTGTTCCGTTGATCAGTACAAGTTCAACCAAGGTTATACTTTCAGTACTCAAAGCATTGATAACCGCAACCCCTAATGAAGCAAATAAATAAGTCATTTCTTGAGGGCGGAGAGGCTCTGTTCTGTAGCGAACAATGCCGAAAATTGCGAACATACCTATGGCGAGGCCAATCTGCATTTCAAACGTACTGAGCACATAGGATAGAAAGAATACTACTACTGCGATGATGAAAAAGCTGCTCACATTTGTACGCGTAGTCTTGTTGTGTCGACGAACGATACTCATCTGAATAAGGTTGTAAACCACGGTCATAGCAAACTTTAAAAACAGTCCAGAAGTAATGTCCAATTCAGGCATAGGTATTTGTTTATATCAGCGAATATAAGTTTAATAAAACCAATGTATTTTGGCTTTATGCTTAGACGTCTTCCACTTTATGTGATAATAGTAATGACCCTCGGGTTTAATTCGTGCACCCAAGAATACACTTCTGGTCAATTACCTATGGTGTATTTAGACGTCGATGGACAGATTCGACCGGACGATAAAAAAGACGGCACGTTCTCCATTGAAGTGGACAACCGTAAGGTGGTAGGTGGCAATATGGGTGTGGAATACCGCGGCAGTACCTCTTACCGATTAAGCGACAAGAAATCCTACGGTTTTGAAATACGTACTGCCAACGGCAACGGTACGCCTAAGGCGCTTTTAGGCATGCCGGCCGGAAGCGACTGGATCCTAATGGGGCATGTTGTTCGATCCAATGGACCGGATGAACTCTACGCCTTCGACCCCACGCTTATGCATCATTACATTGGCTACGAACTTGCTCGGGGAATAGGTGTGTATGCCGCCCGTTGTCGCTGGGTAGAACTCACTGTCAACGGTGTTTATCAAGGGGTATATGTGCTCATGGAGAAGCCAAAAGCACACCGGATGCGCATCGATGTTGGCACACCAAGCGGCAGGAAAGAACCTGGAATTACCGGCGGGTATGTGCTCAAGATTGATAAAACGGCCTCTTATGCGCCTTCAGGCCGAGAATTGAGCTATTACGACAATAATTGGGGGGATGATGCGAATTACACCGGATACATGAGCTTTAGAAGCGAATACGACATCGAAGGAGCGCTGATGGATGTCGAGCCCTTCCGTCCGCCATACCACGACCAACAATACCGAGAAACCTATTTCTTATTTGAGCACCCCAAGCCTAACGGCCTAAACGGGGAAATGCGCAATTACATCGAAGATTATATGTTCGGTTTTGAAACCGCTTTACTCAATGACGACCTAAGCTCATCAACGCGAACCTATACCGACTACATCGACCTGACCTCGTTCGCCGATGGATTCATTATGAATGAACTCGCAGGCAATATCGATGCCTACCGCATCAGTACTTTTTTGCATAAACCGCGAGGCGAAAAGCTGCGCTTTGGGCCCATATGGGACCTCAACATAGGCTACGGACGTCAAGGTCGCGTGCCTTGGGAGGATTGGATTGCCAACTACAACGACTACGTCGAAGAAGATGCTTGGATGGTACCGTTTTGGTGGGACCGCTTGTTGGATGACCCACAATTCCGAACCCTAGTAAAGAACCGGTGGTCAACCTATCGAAGTGGTCCTCTTTCTGATGCGGACATTTTTAGGCTCGTCAATGATACCGAAGACAGACTCTTAAGCACTGGGGCTGCTGAGCGCAACTATGACCTCTGGCGGGCTGAAAATCGCAGCATAGACTTCGAAGGAGAGGTAGATTTCTTGCGCTATTACCTCGAGCAACGCCTTGCTTGGATGGACGGGGAGATTTCAAGCTGGTAGACCACGCGGTATTCCACAGAAGTCCACTATTTTGCAGGCTCAAACTAAAGGGCGTTGTACAACACATTTTTATATATCGGACCCGGGCTTGGCGTAGGTGCAGCAGTGTTGATTGTGCTCATACTTCTGCTCATTGTGTTTTCCTTTGGCTACCGCCTTTGGTACAGCCTAGTGAAGGCACCGAAACTTGTTGCGAAGTCTTCGGAATCGTCAAATTCTAAGAACTCTTTTTCGTGGGAGTTTTATGCCACAGTTTTTTCGGCCCTGTTAATCATTACCACGTTCAACCCTTCGTGGTTGGGAGCAGAAAGCAGTGGTAAGTATAAAACTGCGCTGCAGGGAATGCCTTTATGGGTAAGTATAGTTATCGGCGGTCTAGTTGTAGGCTCTCTCGTGCTCATAGTTCGAAATAAACGCAACTCAAAAGCTGCAGAGGCGCAAGAAAAAAGGGTTGCTAGCTTCTCTTTTACTCCATTAAATGTCTTTTTAATCTGTGCATTGGTTGCCCGAGCCGCTGTGGTCGCGTTAAATGAACCATTGAGTGATGCTATGTTGGTTTTACAAGGAAACAGCTTTGCTGCTTTCTGCTGCGTCGCTTTGGCTGGCCTTCTATTGGGTCAAGCCGTGTTTTGGATGAAGGATCTGTTCTTCGAAACAGCGACTTCGAGCGTTGGTCTTTTGAACGTCCTCTTTGCCCCAAGCGAGGACCCAGAAAAAATTAGCGCCATGAATGCCGCTTCAAGCAAAACTACCGGCGTTTTGGCTCGATTGGTGGCAAGCCTTGTTCTTGTTGTAATTACGGTATTTGGATTGGGCTGGGAACTGCCACATTGGTTGCTCGGTAGCGCGTTTTCTACGAATTGGTCCCTTATACTTCTTAGTGTTGGATCGATAGTACCCTTCTTCTTTACTAAGGATAATGGCAGTGCCTATTCCGATCTCTCACAGCTATTTCATCGCTTGGTC
>DJCX01000036.1:0-2622 GCA_002430755.1 Flavobacteriales bacterium UBA5939
GATAAAAACCGAGTTGCCATACCATCGCTTTTGGCAGTGGGCGCCATTCATCACTACTTGATTAAACAAGGTGTGCGCTCTAATGTGAGCCTAATCGCTGAATGTGGAGATGCGAGAAGCACCCATCATTTTGCGACGCTTTTAGGCTACGGAGCCAATGCGATTAACCCATACATGGTGTACGATATACTGCGTCATTCCTTGAAGGAAGGTAGGGTAGAATCCACTTCAGCTAATACTGAGTTAGATGCTTATTTTGAGAAGGTTAAGAATTACCAAAAGGCAATTGGCAAGGGGCTATTGAAGATCTTCGCTAAGATGGGCATCTCTACTTTGGAGAGCTACCAGGGCGCTCAGATTTTTGAACCTATCGGACTAAACGGCCGTGTCGTAGGAACGTGTTTTCGCGGCTCACTCAGCCGTATTGGTGGCTTGGACTTCGAGCACATCGCGAAGGAGCAATTGGACAAACTCTCTCTGGCAATAAATGATGCTGAAGAGACCTTGCCTTACGGCGGGGTGTACCATTGGCGCGTTAACGGTGAATACCACCATATGAATCCACGTACCATTACGGCATTGCAACGTGCTTGTCGTGAAGGCAATTACGAGCATTTTAAGAATTACAGTGCATTATTGGATGGAAACGGACGCTCGTTGCGCCACTTGTTGGAATTCAAGCAGCATCCATCCGTTCCGCTAGAAGAGGTGGAAGCGGTAGAAAACATCTTGAAGCGCTTTGCTACTGGGGCCATGTCTTTTGGTTCGATATCACACGAAGCCCACAGCACGCTTGCAGTGGCGATGAATAGAATAGGGGCTAAATCGAACTCAGGTGAAGGTGGTGAAGACGAGATTCGCTTTGGCACCAAGGAGAACGGCGATAGCGAAAACAGTGCGATTAAGCAGATTGCCTCTGGCCGATTCGGGGTGACGATCAATTACCTCGCGAACGCTGTTGAATTGCAGATTAAGATGGCTCAAGGCGCTAAACCTGGTGAAGGTGGGCACTTGCCTGGGCACAAGGTGGACGATTGGATTGGACGCGTACGTCATTCCACTCCAGGGGTAGGTTTGATTTCTCCACCACCGCACCACGATATTTATTCTATTGAGGATTTGGCCCAATTGATTTATGACCTCAAACGTGCCAACCCTAAGGCAAGAGTGAGTGTGAAGCTTGTTTCTTTAGCTGGGGTAGGTACCATTGCTACAGGGGTTGTTAAAGCCAAGGCCGATACTGTGCTTATCTCCGGAATGGATGGCGGTACAGGTGCTTCGCCACTTAGCTCTATCCAACACGCAGGGGTGCCATGGGAACTCGGCTTGGCCGAAGCGCACCAGACGCTGGTGAGCAGCCGTTTGAGAGACCGCGTACTGCTTCAAACCGATGGGATGATTCGCACCGGTAGAGATTTGGCTATTGCTACCTTACTAGGTGCTGAAGAATGGGGTGTTGCAACGGCAGCCTTGATCGCAGAAGGTTGTATCATGATGCGCAAGTGCCATTTGAATACCTGCCCAGTAGGTATTGCGACGCAGAATCCAGAGCTGCGCAAGCTATTCTCAGGAAAGCCTGATCATGTCATCAATATGTTCACGTTTATGGCGCAAGAACTGCGCGAGATTATGGCGGAATTGGGCTTTAGAACTGTAGAAAAAATGGTTGGACAAGCGCATGTATTGAAACAGAATACAAAGGCAGGCAACTGGAAATCGGCATTATTGAATTTAGAACCACTGCTGAAATACGCGGATTGGGGTAAGACCACCAAGGGATATCCATCGCAGCCTATTCCATCTACCGCATTAGATACTTCCATGGTAGAGGCCGTGCACAAGTACAAAGCGGATCCAAATCCGGCGCAGTATTCTTTCGAAATTCTCAACACGGACCGTTCTACGGGGACCACAGCGAGCCATGAGGTAGCTAAATGGCGTGGCAGCGCGGGATTACCGGAGGATGCCTTGACATTCAACTTAGTCGGTTCAGCAGGTCAAAGCTTTGGTGCCCTTGGTGCACGCGGACTTACCTTCAATCTTGTAGGAGAGAGCAACGACTACACTGGAAAAGGCCTTAGTGGCGCTAAAATCATTATTCGTAAACCCGAAGATGCAACTATTGTAGCGCACGACAACATCATTTGTGGAAACGTTGCCTTGTACGGAGCCACCTCCGGTGAGCTTTATGTAAATGGAATAGCCGGTGAACGATTCTGTGTTAGAAACTCTGGTGCCAAAGCCATTGTAGAAGGTGTGGGGGACCACGGATTGGAATACATGACCGGTGGTGAAGCCATCATCTTGGGAACCACGGGTAAAAACTTTGGTGCAGGTATGAGTGGTGGAATTGCGTACGTCCTTGATGCTGATGGCACCCTTGAGAGCAGATTTAACAACGACAGCGCTGATCTTGAGCAACCAACTGCTGAAGACTTAGCCTACTTACAATCTCGCATTCAGGCGCATTTGGACCTTACAGGTAGCGAGCGTGCTAAGGCATTGCTTGGCGATTGGAATACTGCTTCAGGCCAATTTGTCAAAGTATTCCCAAGAGATTACAAACGCGTTCTAGAAGCGAAAAAAGCACAAGCACATGGGTAAGGATACCGGATTTTTAGA
>DJCX01000036.1:2995-5756 GCA_002430755.1 Flavobacteriales bacterium UBA5939
GCAAGCTTCGCGCTGCATGGACTGCGGCGTGCCTTTTTGCAACTCTGGATGTCCACTAGGCAACCGTATTCCTGAGTTTAACGACGCGGTGTATCGTGGCGACTACAAGGAAGCATACAGCGTTTTGCGCACGACGAACAACTTCCCTGAATTCACGGGTAGAATTTGTCCTGCGCCTTGTGAGGCAGCCTGTGTATTAGGCATCAATAACAACCCGGTAACTATTGAATTCATTGAAAAAGAAATCAGTGAAAAGGCCTGGGAAGAAGGTTGGGTGGTGCCAAAGCTTCCCGTGGTTAGAACGGGTAAAAGCGTAGCCGTTGTAGGTGCAGGCCCTGCTGGTTTAGCTGCTGCGGACCAATTGAACCAAAAAGGCCACCGCGTTAAAGTATTCGAACGCGATGCTCGTGTTGGAGGACTATTGACCTACGGTATTCCCGATTATAAACTTGAAAAGCACGTGGTGGCACGCCGAGCGGCCATCATGGAAGAAGAGGGCGTAGTATTTCAATGCAATACGGAGATTGGTACAGACATTACGCTAGAAGAGCTTCGTGAGTCTTTCGATGCTGTGCTCATCACCATTGGTTCAAAGCAACCTAGAGATATCCGTACCAAGGGAAGAGAAGCACAAGGCGTTCATTTTGCGATGGACTTCTTGCACTTAAACAACCAAAAGGTAGCAGGTGATGCGCCTGTAGGTCAGGACATCACAGCCAAGGATAAAACTGTTCTCGTCATTGGCGGGGGAGATACAGGTTCGGATTGTATCGGTACCTCTATTCGTCAAGGGGCTAAGGAGGTAATCCAGGTGACCATTGAAGAGCAACCACCGTTGGAGCGCGCTGCAAATAACCCATGGCCAGAGTGGCCGAAGATTATGCGTACGTCGTCTTCTCATGAAGAAGGCTGTGAACGTATATGGGGATTGAATGCAACCTCTTTCAATGCGGATGAACATGGAAATCTGGTCAGCGTGAGCTTTGATGAAGTTCGCGGCGAGGAATTGGCCGGTAGATGGCAATTTGTTCCAACCGGAACCCAGCGCACCATTGAATGTGATATGGCCGTATTGGCGATTGGTTTCCTCCATCCAGAGCACGAAGGTCTGGTGAGCGGTGCAGGCTTATCAACAGATCCACGAGGAAATATTGCTGCAGAAGGTTTCAAGACGAGTATGGAGGGTGTTTTCACGGCCGGGGATGCGCGCAGAGGGCAGAGCTTGGTGGTTTGGGCCATCGCTGAAGGTAGACAGGCAGCTGATGCGATTGATGTATCTTTAGCAGAAAGCTAAAGACCTTGAAATACCTACATATTGCCGTCGCTGCGCTGCTTTTGGCCTGTGCATCGGAAGAACAACCCATAGAAATCGCATTATTTAACGGTGAAGACCTGACTGGTTGGCACCTGTACAATGAGGAAAAAACACCCTCAATTTGGTCTGTCGAAGAGGGACTGTTAACGTGCGATCCTAGCAATGACGGTGCTTTTGGCGATCTGGTGACGGACCTTACCTACGAAGGTGATTACATTTTTCAATGCAGTTGGCGGGTCGATTCTGCGGGCAATAGCGGTATTTTCTTTCATGTCATAGAAACTCAGAGCCTCGCTGCTCCCTGGATGAGTGGGGTAGAGTATCAAATACTCGATCACAGTGATACCATTAACCACAATTACGGCGACCCTACTCGTATGAGTGGCGCCTTATACGGATTTCAAGAATTGCCAGATTCTTCGCTATACCACCAAGGGGACTGGAACCAAACAGAAGTTCACATGAAAGGCGGTGTGCTCACCTATTTCTTAAACGGGGTGCAAACGGCGCAGATGGATTTGAACAGTGAATCTTGGAAGGCTGCGGTAGCCGCATCAAAATTTGAACAGTACGACGCCTTTGGTAAGCCAAGAAACGGACGTATAGGTCTACAAGCCTGGAAAGGGCGTGTCCAATTCAAGGACATCACCCTAAGACGTTAATTGTTCTGCAGTGCGTAGGCGTTTAGCGTAATCGCGATACTTAGCCACACTACATAAGGAGTAAGCAGCCAGGTAAGCTGAGGCAGATAAGGCTTTGCCTTGATGGCCATGAACCCAACCACAAAGACCAATAGGATGATTTCAATCAAAGCGATCCCCATCCAGTGCAGGTCGAAGAATAAAGGATTCCAAAGGACGTTCAGGACCAATTGGACTCCATAAATCCATAAAATGGTCTTGCTAAGTGCTTCAATTTGAACAGCTTTATTCATGAAAATGCTTAAACAGATCATGATCAAGGTCCAAGACGCACCAAATACCCATCCCGGAGGTGTCCATGGTGCTTTATTCAGGTTGGTATACCAACTGCCCATGGGGCCTTCGCCCATCAAGTAACTGCCCAAAGCGAGGGCACCAAAATTCAAAACGAATAAGAGGAGGAGTCTCATTATTTAATAATTGCACTGAGCAGCAATCCAATCCCGATGCCACCAATAATGCTTCCAACGAATGCTAAGCCTCCCATGGTTTGAAGCAAGAAAAAACCTAAGCCAAGTCCGGTCATTAAACCGCCACCCATGGCCAATGCTTGACGATGATTGAATTCGTTTTTGCTCATAATTATACGATTAACATTATAATTGCCAGTAGTATACCTCCCAAAGTAAACCAAAGTCCTTTCTTGAACATAGGTGATTTTGGCACGAACATAAAGAAGGCGCTTACTGCAAAGAAGAATAAAGATGCTCCAAAGAACATGTTGAAGTAGTACAACGGGTCGTTC
>DJCX01000045.1 GCA_002430755.1 Flavobacteriales bacterium UBA5939
CGAGTGGTGGCATTGGCCAATGAAGTTGAAGTGAAAGAAGAAATCCCTGTATTCTTGAATAGATTGTCGGACTTTTTCTTTGTCTTGGCTCGATTCATTCTTCATAAAGAAGGTCTAGAAGAGCGTATTTGGACTCCTAACTACTAGGAAGTTACATTTTTGTAAAAAAGTTGCAGAAGTGATATAATCGATTACATTTGCACGAAATACCAAATCGAGTTAATACGATAAAATATGTACTGGACTTTAGAATTAGCTTCTTATTTAAGTGATGCTCCATGGCCTGCAACCCGTGATGAGTTGATCGATTATGCAATTCGTACTGGTGCACCTTTAGAGGTGGTAGAGAATCTTCAAGCTATCGAAGAGGAAGAGGAAGAAACTTATGAAAGCATCGAGGAAATTTGGCCGGATTATCCGTCCGAAGAGGATTTCCTTTGGAATGAAGAAGAATATTAAATGAGGCCCTACTAAGGGCCTTTTTTTTGGTGCAAAAAGCACAGAATTCGGTGAGTTTGTTAATAGCTATATCATTATTGCGATTAACAGCGAAATCCCCGGCTTTTGTGTTGTACTTTTGAGAGAATTTCCAACACACTGAAATGGATAGATTTTCATTTTTAGGTAGCGTACATGCGGAGTTTATCGACGAGCAGTACCAACGTTATCTGAAAGAACCGGACAGCACGGAGCCGAGCTGGAGGGCCTTCTTCCAAGGCTACGACTTTGCCCGTGAGGTATATTCTGAGGACGATTTACAAGGCGCCGGTGTACCTGAAGAGGTAATCAAAGAATTTCATGTTCTCAACCTTATTCAAGGCTACCGTTCAAGAGGCCACCTGTTCACTAAGACCAATCCGGTACGTGAGCGTCGAGAATACCGTCCTACTCTAGATATCGAAAACTTTGGGTTGTCGAAAGACGATCTTGATACAGAATTTAACGCTGCCACAGAGCTGGGTGCAAGCGGACCACGCACATTGCGCAAGATTGTGGAGCACCTTGAGGCTATTTATTGCCAAAGCACAGGGGTAGAGTACAATTACATTCGCGACCCGGAGCGTAGAACCTGGATCAAGCATTGGATCCATGAAAACGACAATCAGCCGGTATTATCTACCGACGAGAAAAAGCAAATCCTTCACAAGTTGAACCAAGCTGTCAGTTTTGAGGCCTTCTTAAATACGAAGTTCGTTGGACAGAAGCGCTTCTCGATTGAGGGTGCAGAGTCTTTGATTCCCGGTTTAGACGAAGCTGTAAATCACGGTGCCCGTTACGGCGTTGAGGAGTTTGTTCTCGGTATGGCGCATCGAGGTCGTTTGAACGTATTAACGAATGTTTTTGGAAAGCCGCGCGAGCAGATCTTCTCAGAATTTGAAGGAAAGGCTTTTGACGATATTACCATCGACGGTGATGTGAAATACCACCTCGGTCATACTACGATCCACACCACATCTGACGGCAAGCAGGTGAAGATGAATATCGCACCTAATCCGTCACACCTTGAGGCAGTTGACCCTGTAGTTGAAGGCATCGCCCGAGCGAAGATCAACAACGATTACAACCACGACAATAAAAAAGTACTTCCGATACTTATCCACGGAGATGCGGCCATTGCGGCACAAGGTGTGGTGTATGAAACTGTTCAAATGGAGCAGCTTGATGGGTATCAGACGGGAGGAACATTGCACATCGTCATCAACAATCAGGTTGGTTTTACGACGAACTACAAGGACGCACGTTCATCCACCTACTGTACGGATGTTGCTAAGGTGATTTTAGCTCCTGTACTCCACGTAAACGGTGACGATCCTGAGGCTTTGGTGCACGCAATGCGTTTAGCCATAGAGTACCGTCAGCGTTTTAACAGAGACATTTTTATTGATTTGTTGTGTTACCGCAAGTACGGTCACAACGAAGGGGATGAGCCTCGTTTTACACAGCCAATTCTCTATAAAGCCATCTCAAAACATCCTAACCCACGCGAGATTTACGCTAAGAAGCTGCTCGCCGAAGGGGTTGCGAACGAAGGCATGGTCAAGGAGCTTCAGGCTGAATTTAAGGCCATGCTCGAGGTAGACTTTGATGAGTCCAAGAAAATTGAGCGCAATAAGATTGTGCCGTTTATGAATGAAGAATGGACCAACTTCCCACCCGCTGAACCGGGTGAGATGTTGCAACCTGTGGATACGTCATTCGATCTTGGCAAGCTTCGTGATATCGCAAAATACATCACTACGCTTCCAGAAGGCAAGAAATTCTTGCGCAAGACGGAGCGTTTGATGAAAGATCGTGCCGACCAAGTAAGTGAAGGGCGCAATAGCCTCGACTGGGGTATGGCTGAACTACTTGCTTACGGATCACTCTTGGCAGAAGACTTCAACATTCGTATTTCTGGAGAAGATGTAGAACGCGGTACATTCTCGCACCGTCATGCCATTTTAAAGGTAGAAGACAGTGAGGAAGAGGTAAGCCTTCTGAACGAGTATCCAGGTAAAGAGGGCCGATTTGCCATTTACAATTCGCTCTTAAGTGAATATGCCGTTATGGGGTTCGATTATGGATATGCCATGACCTCGCCACAAACATTGACGATCTGGGAGGCACAGTTTGGTGATTTTGCCAACGGTGCGCAAATCATGATCGACCAGTTCCTTAGTGCCGCTGAAGACAAGTGGAAGGTTCAGAACGGCTTGGTGTTGTTGTTGCCGCACGGTTACGAAGGCCAAGGTGCAGAGCACAGTTCAGCCCGTCTTGAGCGTTTCCTACAGCTTTGTGCGCAGGAGAACATGACGGTTGCCAACTGTACAACTCCGGCAAACTTATTCCACTTACTACGTCGTCAACAAAAGCGTCACTTCCGCCGTCCATTGGTGGTAATGTCGCCAAAGAGTTTGTTGCGTCATCCACGAGTGAAGAGCACCATGGAAGACCTCGCTGATGGAAGCTTCCAGCACATCATTCCGGATAATGAAGTGGCAGCAGATAAAGTAACTAAGGTGGTGTTCTGTTCAGGGAAACTCTACTATGAACTGCTTGAAGAGCGCGAGGCGCAGAATGCAGATCACGTGGCGTTAATCCGCATTGAGCAGTTGTACCCATTGGACGATTTAGCAATCAAGCAGGAGGTTGCAAAATACCCGAATGCAGAAATACACATTTGGGCACAGGAAGAACCTGCAAACATGGGCGCATGGACGTACATGCTGTGGCAGATGCATCAAAAGCTGACGTTGGTAAGTCCGGCGCCAAGTGCATCGACAGCGAGTGGTTCGAGCAAGGTTGCTCACCAACGTCAACGCGAAACAATTGAAAGAGTATTTAGCATCTAAGTTTTAGAGATATGTTAGAAATGAAAGTGCCTTCACCGGGCGAATCGATTACAGAAGTTGAGATTGCAACTTGGTTGGTCAGCGACGGTGATTACGTTGAAAAAGATCAGGCTATCGCCGAGGTAGATTCTGATAAGGCAACTTTAGAGTTACCTGCTGAGGAAGCAGGTGTGATCACCTTAAAAGCCGAAGAAGGTGATGTGGTTGAGGTAGGTCAAGTGGTTTGTATCATCGATACAGCTGCCACTCGCCCAGAGGGGGCCGCTGCTCCAGCTGCGGCACCTAATCCAGAACCAGTAGCTGAAAAGGCTGCGCCAGCAGCGCCAAAAGCCGATACATATGCGACGGGAACAGCGAGTCCTGCAGCGAAGAAGATGATGGCTGAAACGGGTGCTAAAGTGAGCAGAGGAACTGGTAAAGACGGCCGAATCACCAAGGCGGATGTTATTGATGCGGTTGCTTCAATGGGTTCTGCAGGTAACGGAGAGCGCGGTTCTACGAGCAAGAAGATGAGTAGTCTTCGCCGCAAGCTTGCCAGCCGTTTGGTGACCGTGAAGAACGAGACTGCCATGTTGACGACCTTCAACGAGGT
>DJCX01000060.1:0-4130 GCA_002430755.1 Flavobacteriales bacterium UBA5939
AACTTATACTGTGGCGCTTGAGCGACTATTTGGTCGAAGTAAAATTTCCGCTCTGGACGTGGCCCAACAATGGCCATGTCTCCAAAAAGCACATTCAAAAATTGAGGCAACTCATCAATCCTATACTTACGCATGGTACGTCCCCAAGAGGTAATCCTCGGGTCTTCCTCGCTACTAAGTTGCGGTCCAAGCTGCTCCGCATCAACCACCATGCTTCGAAGTTTGATGATTTTGAACTGTTTACCGTTTTTACCCAATCGGCTCTGTCTGTAAAAAATTGGACCCGGAGAAGTAAGCTTTACCCCGATAATTCCACACAAAAGAATAGGGGAAGAAACGATCAAAAGAATAATTGATAAAACGATGTCAAAAATACGTTTGATGACTGCCACATGAGGCTGCACCAACGCTCTCTTGACCTCAATCATTGAGCGTCCAAAACTCTCCATTTTCACTTGACCACTCAAAATGCTAAACAGGTTGGGCAGGACGTGAATACGCAGTTTAACGTCTTCAAGGTCGCTAACAATGTTCGCAATGGTTTCGCTGTTTCCAGTAGCGAGGGCAATAATTACATCTTCAATGTCATTGTCATTTGCCACATCTTTTAAAAGGGTCGTGGTTCCTAGGAAGGGTAAAGGAGCAATGCGTGGATCAATTTGCTCACCGTTCATAGTCATATAGCCTATAAACTCGTATCCTTTGGTTCGTTCCTGCTTGAAAGAGTCTAACAAATCGCCGGCCTCTTTACCTGCACCAATAAGTATGGTGCGAAAAGTTAGTTTTTTACTATCCAATTGATGACGTACATACGAGGCCAGCGAAAATCTAAATAATCCGCTACTCACCAGTAGTGTTGCAGCATATGTGCCTAAGGTGGTGTAGTATTGACTGTAAAACTTAATGTAGTCGTCTAGGAATATCAAGAAAAACAGCAGGGTGGAAGTCATCACCGTGGCTGATAGGGTATTAAAAGCTTGCTTGAGTCTGCTTTTCCGAGTTAAGTCTCTGTAAGTGCCACCTAGCGCACTAATTAGAACGTAAAGAAAAGAGGTCAATAGGGCGGCCCGAATAAATTTATCGTCAAATTCAAGGGGCAATTCCACCCCGAAGCGAGTAGGCTCCACAACGAGCTTTCGAACGGCATGCAAGGCCAGATAAGCCAATGATCCAGCGATTAGGTCTAGAACGACATAAACGATTTTCAAGCGTCCCTCAAGTACTTCTGCTCGATTCAATACAGTAGTTTTATGTTATCGATGAACACCGTGGCAGTATCGTCTGTACCGTTGATAGCACCGAAAAACAGGTTGTAATCACCAGCGTTGGGGTAACCGCTTACCTCAGTAACGAGGTTTAAGTATACTTTATTCCAATTATCATTCGGAAATAATGTGACTACAGGGGCCTGCAAGCTCTGTAAAAGCTCATTCGCAATAACGCCAAAGGTCAAAGGCACTTCTGTCT
This sequence comes from Flavobacteriales bacterium UBA5939, assembly GCA_002430755.1. Taxonomy (GTDB): domain Bacteria; phylum Bacteroidota; class Bacteroidia; order Flavobacteriales; family Schleiferiaceae; genus UBA10364. Next base: position 1,468 of record DJCX01000060.1, read on the forward strand.
TGTAATTGACTTCAAGCCAAACATTGGCACCTGCCTTGGGCAATTCAAAAGCCTCAGGTGTTCTGAATTCCGCTATGGTCTTAGGCAGCATAGTGATTTTACCGCTTGAATTAGGCGTTTCACCTGGATGCTGGTAAGAACCTTCAGCATCATCCACGATTTGTAATGTGGTATCGCTCTGTGGCGCACGGTTAAAACTTAATCCAACACCATCGAAGTCCTCTATAATGCGGATAGTGAAATTGTCGTTGTAGCTAAATGTTTTTTGAACGTTACTTAAAGAGCGCTTGCTATATGGTTCGAGATCCCAGGTGAAATTCTTGGCCTTAAGCATCTCGTATTGATTTCGTTGCGTGTAGCTACCGTTGATACTTATTCCCGGAATGATTCGAATTTCTTGCTGTTCTCCTGCCAAAACGGGGATTTCACAAGGCGGCATAAACGCCCCAATCTGCGCTCCATTTTGTTCTACCCAAAGTGTATTAAGTTTTGACGAAGATGTTCCCTGAGCACCACTAGCATTTACTAATAAGGTGTCCACCGTTATATAAGCTACCTCGGGTGCTGGAGCTGTATCACAGCGCTGAAAGCCCAAGGCAATAAGACCGAAAAAGAAAATGATGGATAAACGCTTCATATGGAGTGCCCAAAGTTAACGAATCAAAGCCAATCCTTATTTGTTAAAAACTCCATCCAGAATTCACGGAAATCAATCTTACTTGACCTACTTTGAAACTTCAATGCACAACGATACTCCCATATTTCAAGGTCAACGAAAACAACTCTGTGAGCACTTAAAGTCAGAGGGTTATGCATCAGATAAAGTATTGGATGCTATGAATCGTGTGCCGCGTCACCTCTTTCTCGAGAGCGGATTTCACCAGCATGCCTACCAGGACAAAGCTTTCCCAATTGCTGCGGGACAAACCATTAGTCACCCATCTACGGTAGCCTGGCAAAGCGAATTGCTCGAAGTTTCCCCGGGAATGAAAGTTCTTGAAATCGGAACAGGATGTGGCTATCAAGCTGCAGTACTAATAGAATTAGGCGTGAAGCTATTCACGGTTGAACGTCAAAAAGAATTGGTCGATTTCTCAAAAAAGATGCTCAAACTTCTTGGGCTGCGTGCAGAGCAGAAATTCGGTGACGGTTTTAAAGGGATGCCAGTCTTTGCGCCATTTGATAGAATTATTGTCACTTGTGGAGCACCCTATGTACCCAAAGCACTGCTGGCTCAATTGAAAGAAGGTGGCATCATGATTATTCCAGTAGGTGAGGGTACACAGAAAATGGTGAAAATTCAAAAGATGCCTGACGGCAGCTTTGTTCAAAAGGTTTTAGGAGATGCTGCCTTTGTACCTATGCTAAAAGACAAGGAGTAGCGTACCTTTGCTGCTGTGAAATCCATTGAAATCAAAAATAAAAAGGCCAAATTCGATTACGAGTGGCTAGATACCTACACGGCAGGCTTGCAGCTTCAGGGCACTGAAGTTAAGAGCATTCGCCTAGGCAAGGCTTCTATTGCCGAGGGGTATTGTTATTTCAAAGATGGAGAGCTTTTTATCAAGAATATGAATATCGCCGAATGGTCTCATGGAAACATTTACAATCATGATCCTATAAGAGAACGGAAACTGCTCTTAGCCAAGCGAGAACTTGAGAAAATTGAAAAGGCTACCAAAGATCAAGGGATTACTGTGGTTCCAACAAAACTTTTCATCAGTGAAAAAGGGTGGGTGAAGTTAAATATCGCTGTAGCCCGGGGTAAAAAGAACTACGATAAGCGTCAATCGTTAAAGGATAAGGACGCTAAGAGAGACTTAGCGCGATTAAAAAGATACTAATATGTACAAAGGCCTCATTCGACCTTTATTGTTCTTGATGAACGCCGAGCAGGCACATCACTTCACATTTAAAACACTTAAGGTATTGTTTCAGATACCAGGCGTGAAGGCCATTACATCATTATTTTTCGGCTCTCTAAAAGGAAGAGAAAAACAAGTAATGGGATTGCACTTTAAAAATCCTGTTGGGTTAGCAGCAGGTTTTGATAAAGACGCTAAGCTCTACAACGAACTCAGTGCTTTTGGCTTTGGATTTATTGAGGTAGGTACCCTCACTCCAAAGCCTCAGGATGGGAATCCCAAACCACGTCTTTTCAGAATCGTAGAGGACGAGGCTGTCATTAACAGAATGGGCTTTAACAATGGCGGTTTAGATGCTGCGGCATTGCGTTTGGCGAAAAAGAAAACCGATATCATTATTGGAGGAAACATCGGTAAGAATAAGGTAACGCCGAACGAAGTAGCAACCTCGGATTACATCAAAGGAGTAGAGGCATTGCACGATGTAGTGGATTATTTTGTGGTCAATGTCAGTTCTCCGAATACGCCAAACTTGAGAGAGCTCCAAGAAAAAGAGCCGTTGAAAGCATTGCTGAAAGAGGTTAAAGCAAAAAACGAAGAGCTTGGTGCTAAACCATTGATGCTCAAGATAGCACCGGATTTAACAGAAGGTCAACTCGACGATATTGTAGGTATTGTAAACGAACTCAAACTCAGCGGTATTGTCGCCACGAATACTACCATTTCACGTGCTGGATTGAAAGCATCACAGGAGAAAGTAGCAGCTATGGGTGCAGGTGGATTAAGTGGTAAGATTCT
>DJCX01000060.1:4446-8645 GCA_002430755.1 Flavobacteriales bacterium UBA5939
ATCTTTACAGGTAAGGATGCCAAAGAAAAGCTCGATGCTGGTGCCGATTTGGTACAAGTTTGGACTGGTTTCCTTTACGAAGGACCAGCAATGGTGCGTAGAATGCTTCGTTCTTTGTAACTTCGGGTAGAACCCAATTACAGACCGAATGACCCATATCTCCATTGTAGAGTGTCCAAGAGATGCTTGGCAAGGATTCCAAGATTTTATCCCAACCCAGGAAAAAATCAATCACATCAAGACACTAGCGAACTGTGGATTTCACACCATAGATGCAGGTTCTTTTGTTAGCCCACGTGCCATGCCGCAAATGGTTGATGCTCGACCCTTGTTTTCTGCATTGGAAGAAGTCAGGGCAACTTCCGACACGAAATTATTATCAATTATTGCCAGTGAGGGCGGGGCTAGAAGAGCTACGGAATTTGACTTTATCGATGCCTGGGGCTATCCATTTAGCGTGAGTGAGGAATTTCAATTGCGCAATTCCCGTAAAAATATCAAGGACGGCATGGAAGACTTGAAACGCGTTAAAGAGTTGGCCGATAAGCATAATGTGGAGCTCGTTGTGTACCTAAGCATGGCCTTTGGTAATCCGTACGGAGAAGAGTATCATCGTGATTTGGTACTTGAACGATTGCTTCAAGCTGAATTCATTGGAGCTGATCTTATTTCCCTTAGCGATACAACGGGTGAAGGCACTACAGAAAAGGTCATTGAGCTTTGTGATTTAGTAAAAAAGGAAAGCACGGTTCCTTGGGGCGCTCATATGCACAGTACTTATGATGAGGCATCGGCCAAGGCTAAAGCAGCAATCAATGCCGGCTGCACTCGTATAGATACTGCTTTAAGAGGTTTTGGCGGTTGTCCTTTTGCCTCAGATGCACTAATTGGTAACATGCCTACCGAAAAAGTGCTTACCGCAATCGAGGAAATGAACGAAATCTCACACGGCCTTGATCCTTTAGCACTAGAAAGTGCATATAATAGTGCTTTAAACGTCTTTAGTGGTCGACATTAACGTAACTTTGTACTTGTAGGTTGAACCACGGAGGTGGTTCTTAAAAAGGAACCCGATTGAAGTTCGGGGCTGTGCCAGCAGCTGTAACTCACAGTGAAAACTTAACAAATCCACTGCAATAGCGGGAAGGAGTTAAGTGGGAGTGGGGAGCCAGAATACTTGACCTGCAATGAAAATTAGAAACTATTGCTCTGGGTCAAGCAATTCTGATGGTATGAAAAATTGGTTACTGTCCACATTATGTTTGGGCACACATATTCTTAGCGCGCAATCTTCGGATACGCTCAGTACGGCTACTATACTAGCGGAAGGTCTTGACTTTACCGAAAACAGGACAGTCGTAGACTCTACACAATTAGGTCTTCTAGATATAGCCACTTATTTACAAAAAGATTCCCGTTTTCAAATTCGTCAGTATGCGCCGGGCAGCATTGCTACTTTGAATTTAGGCGGTGCCAACAGCGCTCAGAGCAGAGTCGTATGGGAAGGCATAGACATCAGCAGTATGGCTTCCGGCGTGATTGACCTTAGCTTGGTACCTTCAGTATTACTACCGGAAAATGGCATATCCTCTGGTGCTAACGCTGCGCTTGGAAGCGAGAGTGGAATGATAGGTGGTCTCGATTTAAGTTGGAATGCTTCAGGCAAATCTTTCTTTACGACGGCATTCGGAGGGAGCAGCATTGGTTTGAGGTCCTTCGTTGTTCAAAATGGTGGAGAATTCGCAAGTGTTCGTTACCGTTCATTCATCAAGACCGAGCAAAGTGATAATGCGTATCCCTACAGGCTAGGAAGTAATGATTTTACGATGCGTGGTATGGAATATTCAACCTTAACAATACTGCAGCGCTATCAGGGTAAAGTTGGAAGGGTTCGTTGGAATACGAATATTTGGTACACAGAAGGGACGAAGAATAGCCGGGGCTCTGTGCTTACTGCGGGAAATGTTAATCATCTCGAGGACCGTTCTATTCGCGGGCTGTTTGCTGCACAGAAAAGAGATGTGAAAGCAACACTCTTTTACGGTAAAGAATGGCAAGCATATACCGACACGGCATCATTTCTAAATCTCAGGGATACCAATACCTATGATCAGGTCTCTTTACGACTAGCTAAAGACCACCAACGCTACACTTCCAATGTAGTTGCAAGTTACGTGCGTGGCGCTGGTACTTCACGTAACGCATCCTTAATACAGATTAACGCTAGCCACCTTCAACGCTTTGGAGAACATATCTCCGTTCTCGGAAAGGCATCGTATTGGAACGAAACTGGCTTTGGTGGGGCACAAGTGAATTGGACCGGGAAAAGTCATTTAGGAAATCATCATTTCACGGCGGGGACGTTCTACAGGCTGCCAACCATCAATGAATTGTATTGGACCCCTGGTGGAAATCCCGATTTGTCAGCGGAACGCTCTTACGGCGCCAAATACAGCTTAGCGAAGAAGTGGGAAGATGTTTCCTTGTTCCTAAGTACGGATCAGCTTTACTTCACGAACCTTATTCAATGGACGCCGGGTGCAAATGGATTTTGGAGTCCTGAAAATATAGAGCAAGCATATACTTCGACGAGTACAGTTATAGGGAGTTATAAGTATGGTGATTGGTTTAATGAACTTTCATTAACCCATCAATACAGCCGTGTACTTGAAGCAATAATTGCCGGAAATGAAGGCACATCACTATTGTACAGGCCTGATTTTAATGCGGTTTATACCATTGTCTATGACGCAGGTGTATTCAACACACAATTACGTACCCATTACATGGGCCAAAGACAAACGCTTCGGGACAATAGTCCATTAGGGACCATTCCGAGCGAATTGTGGATGGATTTGAGTGTGACTACGAAAATTCTCAAAAAGCTCCGCCTGCTTGCAACGGTACACAATGTGACCGGAGCTGAGCGCAACTTCTTTTTAAACTATCCAATGCCGGGTAGGTATTATTCTTTAACCCTTCAACTAAATTCTAAATCATGAAAAAAGGAATCTTTTTAATTGCTGTGATAGCAGCTACAGCGTGCACAAAAACACCATTACCCGCTGAATCAACAGTCTACGAGGATGCGTTGTTGATTTTGAATGAAGGTGCTTTTACAGGAGGGACAGCAACAATTGATGTTCTAGGTGCAAACTCTGATACTGTAATTCAATCCGCCTTTAGTACAGAAAACGGCTTTGCTATAGGAAATATAGGTCAGCATATGATACACGCCGATTCATTGCTCGTTGTCTCTGTCAATAATGCAGGTATAATTCGCGGTATAAGCAGAAAATCGATGCTAGAGCATTGGTCGGCTTTAGTATCGGGTCCAAGGTATTTGGCGGAAACTGGAAACAAACTCGTAGTAACAACGTGGTCGTCGGATTACATCAAGGTCCTTGATAAGTACACAGGTCAGCTCACAGATAGCATTTACGTTTTCGGGGTAAGTGAACAAGTGCATGCCGATGGTGATTTGGTTTATGTGGGTCTCAATGGTGGGTTCGGTAATGACGACCGAGTAGCGGTTGTAGACCTCAATACTAGCATTGTGGATACTCTTAAAGTAGGGGATAAGCCGAATTCGTTTGTACAAATTGGTTCTGCAGTGTATGTATTGTGCGCGGGCTATGAAGACTGGTCGGGTTCCGCATCTACACCGGCAAGTTTATGGAAGATAGAGAACGGCTCGGCAGCAGAGGTAATCGCCGCACCAACGAGCGCCGATCATGCAATAGCATTGAAAACGGATGGAACAAACTTATATTTTTTGAACGCTTCATATTCAGGTGCCGTAGTGAAGACCTCGTTGGCTCCTGCTGCGTGGCCTTCAATTGCTATTACGAACACAGGAGGGTACAACTTAGATCTACTGGCAAACGTCCTATATCTTCACGATGCAAAGGACTATGCAAGTGCGGGTAAAGTGTACCAATACGATTTGAACGGTACGCTGCTAGATAGTATTGACGCAGGAATTATTCCACGCCAAGCCTTGGTAAATTAAGCGTTGGCTGTTGCCTTCACTCTAGATTCTGCGTAACCTGCAATTATAGAAAACAAGAAGCTAGAAAGGAGCTCAGGTGCATAAAACGGGATTGCTGCAGTATAAGCTGCTAGTAGTCCCGTTCCTGTTTTTGGATAAGGGCTGAAGGCACTAAACCATACTCCAAAGTTCGAAACAGCAAAGAAGA
>DJCX01000043.1 GCA_002430755.1 Flavobacteriales bacterium UBA5939
CACTTTTTTGCCCGAAAATCGATCAATTACGCCCGCTTTTGTGTTGTTAGTAACTATCAATTCTACACGAGCAAGGTCGCTATTAGAAAAATAGCGGTGCAATTCTTCTGCGTTACTTCCTGAACCTGAGGCTAATACAGCTATTCTGAGCATGAATATTTCTTCTTGAAAGGGCAAAGTTAACTCTACATTCCGGCTGTAGAGGATTACTAAAGTTTTATTTTCTTTGTGCTTGATTACTAAAACAAACTAATCATGTCTGACATTTCAGCAAAAGTAACAGCAATCATCGTTGACAAACTAGGAGTTGACGAAAACGAAGTAAACACTGAAGCAAGCTTCACAAACGATCTCGGTGCAGATTCTCTGGACACTGTGGAATTGATCATGGAATTCGAAAAAGAATTCGACATCCAAATCCCGGACGACCAAGCAGAAAACATTGGTACTGTAGGTCAAGCTATTTCGTACATCGAAGAAGCTAAAGCATAAGCTAAAGTCTTTTTTATGAGCCTTAAACGCGTAGTTGTAACAGGTTTGGGCGCGATTACCCCGGTGGGTAACACGGCCGAAGAAACTTGGAAGAATCTGCTTGCAGGTACTTCAGGGGCCGGTCCTATTACTAGGTTCGATCCTTCTTTGTTTAAAACACACTTCGCGTGTGAGGTAAAAGACTTTGTTCCCAACGACTTGCTCGACCGTAAGGAGGCGCGTCGTATGGATCGATTTACACAATTCGGAGTGGTAGTGGCCAATGAGGCCATTGCCGATTCCGGGTTGGATTTAGAAAACGAAAACCTCGATCGTATCGGGGTGGTTTGGGGATCAGGTATCGGCGGTATCGATACGTTCTTTGATCAGGTAAAGGGCTTCGTTGAAAACGATCTTAATCCACGCTTCAACCCATTCCTAATCCCTATGATGATTTCTGATATCACACCGGGGAGAATTTCAATGATGCATGGTCTACGCGGACCAAACTACACCACGGTTAGTGCCTGTGCGTCTTCAACAAACGCGCTTATTGATTCCTTCAACCTCATTCGTTTGGGGAAGGCGGATGTCATTGTAACTGGTGGTTCTGAAGCGGCTATTAACCCTGTGGGTATGGGCGGCTTCAATGCTATGAATGCACTCTCAACACGCAACGACGACCCAACAACAGCCTCACGTCCATTCGACGCTGAGCGCGACGGTTTCGTTATGGGTGAAGGTGGTGCAGGAATTATTCTAGAAGAATATGAGCACGCGAAAGCTCGCGGCGCTAAAATTTACGCTGAAATGGTTGGTGGCGGACTTAGTGCCGATGCACATCACCTTACAGCACCACACCCCGAGGGCTTGGGCGCTCGCAACGTAATGGCCAATGCCATTGAAGATGCGGGCATGACGCCAGACGAAGTGGATTACGTGAACGTTCACGGTACCTCCACTCCGCTTGGAGACATTGCAGAAACAAAGGCGATCCAACAAGTCTTTGGCGACCATGCGTATAACCTCAACATTTCGTCAACGAAAAGTATGACCGGACACCTCCTTGGTGCTGCCGGTGCGGTTGAAGCGATGGCGGCAATCATGTCTTGTCACACAAACATGATTCCTCCGACGATCAACCACTTTACCGACGACGAAAACTTAGATCCTAAACTCAACTTTACTTTCCATTCGGCTCAGGAAAGAGAAGTGCGCGCTGCATTGAGTAACACCTTCGGTTTCGGGGGGCACAACGCATCGGTACTTTTCAAGAAAGCCGAATAGATAGTTAATGAGTTCTAGTAAAGCACGCCTTATACCCTTTCTGAAACGCCCTTCTTTCGATCGAAAAATTAAAGAAGTCATCGGGTATTGGCCAAAGGAAGCTGCTTTATACAAACTAGCATTACGACACGCCAGCGCCTATCCTTTTCGCAAAAAGAAAGGAGAGCGCAACAACGAGCGGCTCGAGTTCTTGGGCGACGCTGTCATTGATCTTGTCGTTGCGGATATTCTATACTACCGCTTTCCAACCGACGACGAGGGTCACCTTACGAAGCTTCGTAGCAAGATAGTTTCAAGAAACAACCTCAACAGTGTGGCAGACGTTCTTGGCGTACCAAACCTAGTCGTTGCCAACCTTAAAGGCAACCACAGCGAAAGCATCTACGGCGATGCACTTGAGGCCTTGGTCGGCGCTATGTATCTGGACCACGGTATGAAGCGAACCGAACGTTTTATAACAGATAAAATTGTGGATCCCTTCTTGTCTTCAGACAACCTCATGGAAACCACGCTCAACTATAAGAGTGAGGTCATCGAATACTTTCAGTCGGAAAAGACGAACTTTAAGTTTGAAGAAATCGACCGCATGGGCGCTCAGCACAACAGTACTTTTGTGATGGGGCTGTACATTGATGACGTCTTAGTGGCCAAAGGAGAAGGCAGTTCAAAGAAAAAGGGCGAGGAAGCCGCCTCGAAGGAGTATTACCAAGCACACATTGCAGATGCCTAGAGTAAAGCACATAAATGCACTCAGCAATGAGAAAATGAACTTCAGTACGCTTGGAATTCGCAGCGAACTGAAGGACTTCGAGCTGGCCTATTGGTTGAACCATAATTACGACCTAAAGCTCATTGCGCGTCCAGAGGTAACAGACGTCCAAATTGCTGGAAGTGTCTGGGAATACAACGTTTACGACGGCACAGACCATAAAGGTGAGCCGCTGTGCTTAGTAATGAATATAAGCAGTGGTACGCGCCAAGAAGCCAGCGAAACGCCAAGCCTCTTCGACAGCACCGTACCTGAAAAGCATCTTTTACCTTCTATTAAGCATTGGGACTATGTTTTAATGGCGGAAAATGACGAATTTGCGCTCGATTTGGAATCGGTCCTAAAACGCAATCCTAAAATCACAACTGCCTCTTACTTCGAGGCACACACTCAACTGACACAAACTGAAACACATCTTTTATATGAGATCCGAAACATCTAACAACACGAAAATCGTCGCTACACTTGGACCCGCTTCATGGCACAAGGAAGTGATGATGGACATGATTAAAGCCGGTGTTAATGTCTTTCGTGTGAACTTCTCACACGGAGACCACGAAACACACCGCCGTACGATCCGCCTCATCAAGGAAATAAACCAAGAGTTTAACTGCAAAGTGGCAGTACTCGCCGACCTACAAGGACCTAAACTTCGCATTGGAGATGTTGAAGAGGGCGCCGTAATCAACGAGGGCGACACCCTAACGTTTACGACTGATAAAGTAGACGGTACAGCAGAGCTCGTGTACATGAACTACGAACAGTTTCCAAGTGATGTAAACGCTGGCGAGCGCATTCTTATGGACGACGGCAAGCTCATGTGTGAGGTCGTAGAGACCAACAAGAAAGACACTGTAGTGACACGCGTTATCCAAGGAGGTCCTTTGAAGAGCAAGAAAGGGGTGAACCTTCCTAACACCAAGGTTAGCCTACCGTGTTTGACAGAGAAAGATCTTGCTGATGTTGTTGTTGCCATGGAAGAAGGCGTCGAGTGGATCGGCCTAAGCTTCGTTCGTGACGCACAAGACGTAAAAGAGCTTCGCAACATTATTGAGGAGTTCGGCAGCTACGCAAAAATTGTCTCAAAAATCGAAAAGCCAGAAGCGGTTGTGGATATTGACCAGATTATCCATGCTACAGACGCTATTATGGTAGCTCGCGGTGACCTCGGTGTTGAGATTCCTTACTCTTCCGTTCCAATGGTACAGAAGATGATCGTAGAGAAGTGTCACATCAAGGCAAAACCGTGTATCATCGCGACCCAAATGATGGAGAGCATGATCGAAAGCCAAAGCCCTACACGTGCCGAGGTAAATGATGTTGCTAATTCTGTATGCGACGGTGCTGATGCTGTAATGCTGTCCGGAGAAACCTCTGTAGGTAAATACCCGGCAAAGGTGGTAGAAACGATGGCTAGTATTGTGGCGCACGTTGAATCGACCTTCGATGTAAAGCCAATTACGGATAACGAGCCTTCTATTAAAAACGAACGCTACATCACGAAAACCATTTGTTACAACGCTGCAAAAATTGCAGATCAAGTTGGCGCGGCAGCTATTCTTACGCTCACGTTTAGCGGTTATACAGCACTTAAAATTGCTGGACACCGACCTAAAACCAAGATTGTCGTGTTCACTGCCAACCGTCAAATCATGAACCAAATGTCATTGGTATGGGGTGTTGAAGCCTTTTACTACGACGGAATGGAAAGCACGGATCAAACCTTTGACGATATCAAAAATATCCTCAAAGAAAACGGCGTTGTGGAAGCCGATGATTTGGTTGTGAAAATTGCTTCGATGCCTATCGAAGAAAAGGGCTTCACGAACATGCTTAAAATTGCTGCGGTTTAATGCGGCCGACTAAATACCTCATGAAGCCCGCGTTGTACCGCGGGCTTTTTTTATCTTTAAATCATGGCAGAAAACACCCACGATCACCTTTGGGACCACAAAGAAACTAGGCTCGAACGAACTTTTGTGCTGCCTTCTTTTAAGGCCTCTTTAGACTTTGTTGCTGCGGTAGGCGCTATTGCAGAAGCATGCAACCACCACCCCTTTATTGCGATAGATTACCGAACGGTTGTTCTTTATTCTACCACGCATGATAAAGGAAACAAGGTGACGAATCTCGACCATGAATTG
>DJCX01000019.1:0-502 GCA_002430755.1 Flavobacteriales bacterium UBA5939
ATCTGTTTGGCCGTCAACTGTGTTGTTGACATTTCCGCACGATTCAAATTCTCATCAAGTTTTTTGGCCGTCACCTGAACTTCTTGCAACTCGTTGGTTGCTTCTTTCAGTTCAAAATTGACCGTTTGACTGGCGTTTAGATTGATTTTTTTGGTCATCGTCTCGTAACCAATGTAGCTGATGGTAAATGTGTATTCACCTGCAGGCAAGGTCAAAGAGTAGAAGCCGTAAATGTTTGTTACGGTTCCTTGTCTGCTTTCATTGACAATAGAGGCACTGATTAATTCTTCACCACTGGCGGCATCGCGGATGTATCCGCTCAGAGTAACGTTCTGAGCCTGAGTAGTTAGGGTAAATGCTAGTCCTAGGAAGGCAAGCCATTTCTTCATAATGCGGAGGTTTTCTAACCTATTAAGGATTGAGGTCCAATTTTGTTCCGCTAATTGTCAAAGTTTGTGCCAAAAGACTTCGACAAACCCTAATCTTTTAAAAAGAGTTTGAA
>DJCX01000019.1:789-3907 GCA_002430755.1 Flavobacteriales bacterium UBA5939
AGCCCGTAGATGAGCCAGCAAAATTGGCCAGTGAACATCATGATATACATGGTCAAGCTGAGGTCTTTCACCTTTCGCTGCTTGATGATTTTCCATGCTTGAGGCACGAATGCTGAGGTGGTCAATACCGCCGCTACGATACCGATTGTTGCGATCCAATTCATGCCGCTAAAATTACGCTAATTACCACTCGATCAGAATGCTATGCCCAGTGATTTTCTTCATACCGTCCAAGAGGTCTTCGCCCTGGATTAGTGCATCATCCACATAAATCCGTGCATGATCCTGAACAGGGGTCATAATGCTCCACGGCTTATTTGCCGTTTGGAGAATGTGTAATTGGTTTTTATTCCCGTTTTCTCCTTTCACAAAGCTTATATCAAGTTCGGTTATATCCTCACCCTCACCGATGACTACGCGCTTTAATTGAGGTCTCGTCCAACTCGTTGGGAAGTGCGGGTCAATTTCCACTATTTTCTTTTCAGCCATTGGGTAAATGCCAAAGAATTGGCGTACGATAGGATAGCCGAAACTGTAAATGTTCCAAGCCTGGCACATCATCCCAAAATCTGGACTCACTTCATACATGCTCCCCGGGTGCGCATACCCCCAACTGCGTGACATGCGGTGCAAGTAGTCCAAGGCCTTATCTGGTCGGCCGTAGTTATTTTCAGCTACAGCTGCCACGCCCGTAGGCAAGGTCATCACGGCTCCTACATAGGTAAAGGTCTTTTTGCGTTTGGCAAACCCATCGGTATCCGTACCTGCACTTTCATCGCGATCAATACCGGTGACAAACATCCCAAACGGATTCGTGTATTGCGCTGCTTTATCCAATGCTTTCAGGGCATATTCCTCAGGTGCAAATCCCACTTCCATTGGGGTATTGACGATCCAGTTATGATGTACGCTGTATGGATTCATTACACCGACTGAAGCCGCAGCAGCTTTCTTAGTGGTTTCTAATTCCTCTACGGCCCATGGCTTGTTAAGGCCTTCGGCTCTTTCAATAGCGCCGTCAATAAGCTCCAGGACTTGGGCCTTGCTTCCTCTGACGTCGGCATAGGCTCCAGCATCTTTCACCCAATAATTTTCATTGATATAGGCGCTTAATTCGGCTGCACTACGACCGGCCCATGCTGCAACTTTATCATCGTCTTGAAGCAGCGCAGATTCGTAAAGTGCGCCCCAGGCTTGTACAGTATATGCAGCTACATCGATCATTTCGCCATTCATGCCGTGAATCTCCATCATCCCGTAGCCGTCCGGAATGCCATTGCCATCAGTATCCTGATCTTGTAGCCACTTCATGCTTTGAATCATCTGTGGGTACATTTCGTCAAAAAATATTTTATCGCCACTCCAGCGATACGTATCGTAACACGCCGTTACAAACTGTGGGGTTTCGTTGAGGTTCCCGGGGTTGAATACTGCGCCATTGGTGGACATTTCATGGATGATTTGGCCAGTGCCGTTGGTGCGCTCGGAGGCTTTGGCAAGTAATCGGAGCATGCTTTTACTCAGATCATACCGTCCTACTGCATTTAGGCCAAGAATGCTGAATTCTGAATCGCACCCAAAGAACCAAGGGTAATCTTCAATACCTGCTGCGAAGCCATAGCCAAGGGTGTCAGCGTCCATTTCCAGCCAGACCGCGTTGTGTTTTAGCCAACGAAAAACGGTCTCGAGCTGCTCTTCGCCTTCGCAGAAAAAACTGCTATTCCCGCTGAGTTCAAAATGCTTTTGTTCTTTCGAATACCACAGGTCGCTCCAGCTTTCAACTGCGGCCAATTCTTCAGTGGCCTCCTGTTTTGTGAGCCCGCCGGCGATGTAGAACTGATGGGTTTTTGACGGACTGCTTGTGAGGTGTGTGGGTGCTATTGCTCCTTTCGAGGAAGCGCTAATGCGTACTTGCCATCCATTTTTTGCATCGGTTGCCGTCCATTGGTTGTTCTCTGCTGCAATGATGTCAGTGCTATCGATCATATTTGTGCGCTCACCGAGCCAAGTCGGTCGAAGGTCTGCTTTTGGGTAAAAGAGTAGTTGCGCCTTCGGGAATTCGCTCATGTCGTATTCGACCACCATGCCTTTGGCTGGGTCGGGGATGAATTGGGTGCGAGTAATGGTTTTACCTTGGATTTTGTAGGTGAATATGGAACCAAGGGCAGTAGTGCTGTAGGAAGTGGCGCTATCCAAGTAAACGGTATCTCCTTTGTGAATCATTGCGGCAGAAAATCCGTCGAGGAGTTTGATAGGATGTGCCCACAGACCGCCCATTTCACCTTTGATGTGCCAACCGATATCCGGAAAGCTGCCGTCTTGAAATCCGACGCAATAAGCATGATTTCCAGGGGTCATTTGTTTAGAATGTAGATAGTTTGCATTGCCTTGGAGGGTTTCCATGGTGCTCATACGCTCGACCAATGGATAGTCCAGCTCTTGGGTTTGAGGAGTGGCACATGCCGCTAGGACTAGGCTGCAGAGGATGAACAGTCTAGTATTGTTAATAACTTGTTGATAACTATCTCTAAGTACCATAGTTTGTGGGTTACAGAGTTGTCTGAATTGGCAGGGTAAGCTACTTTTGCAGCATCTTAAAAAAACAAGAATACAACATGTCTCAATTAGTTGGTAAAATCGCTCAAATTATCGGTCCTGTAGTGGACGTTCGTTTTGAGGGTGCCGCAGGCGAGCTTCCAAAAATTTACGAAGCTCTTGAAGTAACAAAATCAAACGGCCAAGTGGTTGTTCTTGAGGTGCAGAAGCACGTAGGTCAAGAAACCGTTCGCGCCGTATCTATGGATTCTTTGGACGGATGTCAGAGAGGACAGGATGTAACCGCAAAAGGACAGGCAATCACAATGCCTATCGGTGATCAGATCTACGGTCGTGTATTTAACGTAGTAGGTGAGGATATCGATGGTATCGGTGGTGTTGACCGTTCTAAAGGTTTGCCAATCCACCGTCCAGCGCCTGCTTTCGAAGAGTTGAGTACATCTACAGAGGTACTTTTCACAGGTATTAAAGTAATTGACTTGATCGAGCCTTACTCGAAAGGGGGTAAGATTGGTCTTTTCGGTGGTGCCGGTGTAGGTAAGACGGTATTGATCCAGGAATT